>JBDOOJ010000069.1:0-11123 GCA_039830885.1 Cycloclasticus sp. | reverse complement strand
CAGCCAATGAATCTTCAACAATAACTGCTTTTGCTGCACAGTGATTAATCGTATAAATAAGGTCTTCTTTGCCTTGCAAGTGGTTTAACGGCACAACAACAAAGCCGCCTTTCATACAGCCGTATATGGCTTGTGCAAACTCAATAGAATTAGGCCCGGCTAAGGCCACCCGGTCACCTGGCTGAACTCCCAGTGATCTAAGCATGTGCGCAACGCGATTGAGGGATTGATTGAGCTGTAGATGCGTTAGCGAAAGCCGTTTGCCTTCGCGGTATTCCACAACGGCATCTAAGTAGGGAACGGTAGAGGCTTTACGCCTAAAAATATCCCCCATCGCAATACGGTCGATTAGATTTTTATGGTTATCAATTATAATTTACCCCCCCCCCATGCATGTTGGTAATGGCCGATACTAATACAGACAGACGGTGACAGCAATAAGTAAAAGGTACATTTAAGACAACCAATAAATATTACTTGACTGGGTTAATTCTGTAATGTAGTTTACCAGCCTAACAAGCATTAGAAACTGCTAGTTAAACAACAAAAATAAATTTATAGGAGAGGGATATGTTTAGGAGCTTTAAATTAACGCCATTGGCGCTGGCCTTGGTAACAGCAGGTGTTGTTAGCACTGGTTCTGTTATAGCCGCAGATGGTGATGACGCAAAACCACAAGCACGTGGCGCAGCAGCAACATTAATGCAAGAAGTGGTAACGCGTTCTCGTAAAAAAGATGATGCGGAAATGTTGCAAGATGTGCCTATTGCTGTTACAGCAGTATCTGGCGAGCAAATCGAAGCGATGTTCGCAACCGATGTTACAGACATTGGTTATAAATCACCCAACGTACAGCTTAATGCAACAGCATCTATACCGATGTTTGCAAACTTCGCTATTCGTGGTATGGGCGTTAATGGTACCGTGTTATCAGATGACCCTGCCGTGGGGGTCTTTGTTGATGGCATGTATTTAGGTGTTGGTGCGGGTGTTATTACGAATACCTTTGACCTTGAAAGCATGGAAGTACTACGTGGCCCACAAGGTACCTTGTTTGGCCGTAACGTTACAGGTGGTGGGGTTTTACTTAATAGTAAACGACCCGCTGATGAGTTTGGCTTTAGAGTTCGCACTATTGTTGGTAATGATCAGAACCGACAATTAATGATGTCTGTTGATGCTCCCATTGCAGAAGATTTTGCCTACGGTCGCTTAACTATATTATCATCAAGTTTAGGTGATACATACGATAATAGAGCGGTTGGTGCTGACGATGTTGGCGAAAAAGAATTATTAGTAGTACGTCCAAAATTACGATTAACGCCAACTGAAAATTTATCTATTTTATTAAGTGGTGAATACGGGTCTGGTGAGTCAGATCCTGGTCCTAGGCGTCTTATTGCTAATGTACAAACAGCTGGTGTGACGCAAGCAGATGTTCCAGGGTTGCCGGCGCTACCTTCGTTAAGCAGTCCTGATTTATCAGCTGACTTTGTTACGGATAAGCCCATTGATACTGAATGGAAACATGCCATTGCTGAAATTGAATGGGAATACAGTGATAAAGTCACTATCAAATCTATTACTGCTTGGCGCGAATTGGAGCAACGAAATGTATACAACGATGTTGATGGGTCTGCATTTAACTTCTTCAACTTCACATCCGAAGGCGGCTTAAATCAGGAGCAATTTAGTCAGGAACTAATTGCATCAATCCAATTGACAGATAATGTAGATTTAACTACAGGTGCCTTTTATTTTGATCAAGAATATGACTATTCAGAGGGGCGTCAAATTCTTGGCGGCGCGGTTAATCAAGCTGGATACGGCGAAATAAAACATGATACTAAAGCTATTTTTGCTTCTGTTGATGTTGCGTTAAACGAATATTGGAATGTAACTGTCGGTGGTAGATATAGTTGGGAATCTAAAGAAACTCGTTTGGCTAGGCGCACACAACCAGAGTGTGGTGGTAATGCGGGATTTTTAGCTGACTGCGTTGTTGGGTTCGAAGATGAAGAAGACTGGAAAAACTTTACTCCTAAAGTAGGTGTTCAATACAATGCTGATGAAGATACGCAATATTACGCTTCATTTACTAAAGGCTTCCGCAGTGGTGGTTTCAATATTAGAGCAACAAAACCTGGTACTGAAGGCCCCTACGATGAAGAAGAAATTGACGCGTATGAAGTAGGTATGAAAACTGGTTTCGCTGACGGAAAAGGTCGCTTAAACGTCGCTCTTTTCTACAACGAATTTACCGACCTTCAGCGTACAGTGCTCGACGCAGCCGCTAACCAAACTATCCAAAATGCTGGCGCTGGCACTATGATGGGCTCAGAAATTGAGCTTAGTTATTTAATCGGTGACAATCTATTGCTTGAGGCGGTACATGGCTATGTAATGACTGAGTTTGATGAATTTCTTGGTTTAGATCTTACTGGCGATGGTGTAGCTGATCCGGGATTAGCTAAAAAGCTTGAAGTGGCTCATGTGCCACATTGGACAAGTTTCTTAGCAGCGACTTACGACATTCCCGTTTCAACGGGTAACGTCGCTGTCCGTGGTTCATACTCCTATACTGATGAATCATTTGCAGATGATAAAAATCTTTACGAGATTAACAGTTATGAATTATTTGATGCAAGTGTTACGTATACAACGCATGATGGCAAATGGGCTGTATCAGCATTTGGTAAAAACCTTGCCGACGAGGTGTACTTTACAACAGCATTCATTCTAAGGCCAAACTTCGACATTGGTGATTTAGGTTCAAGACGTTCGTTCGGTGTCTCACTAACTTACGAATACTAACTTACGAATACTAAAGACCGCTAGACTATAAAATTGGGCCTTTTTAAAAGGCCCAATTTTTTATAACCTGTTTAGCATCGTTTATTTTATATATATCTAAATATTAATAAGGCGGCAGCAGTGATTCGTTAAATGCTTTGCTTGCCTAATTACAACATTAATAGTTATTGAACAATGGAAGTCATTATGAATAAAGCATCATCAAAATTTGGTTTGCTAGGAATGGTCTTGGCCTTGAATATGGTTAGTGGACATGGTGCTGCCGCTGAAGCTGATTCGGTTCTAGCGGAAGGAAAAAGTAAAACCGTAGCGGCGCAAACGTCACAAAATAAAATAGATAAGTTGGCGGGACAAACCTACGATATTTTACAGGACTTCCGCTTAGTTAATAAGCAACTTGAAGGTATAAAAGTCTATAACGCCCAACTTGAAAAGCAGTTGGAAAACCAACAAAAAACCATGCTGGATATTGCATTTTCAATTGAAAATGCAACGGTTATTGAACGTCAAATTATCCCTTTGGCAATAAAAATGCTTGATGCATTAGAGCAGTATGTCAATCTTGACATACCTTTTTTACGTGATACGCGACTAACAAGTATCAGCCAAGTACGAGAAAACTTACAAGCAACCCATTTCAGTACCTCAGAAAAATTTCGTCAGGTGCTAGAGCTATATGATATCGAATCAGAATATGGCAGCACCATCGATCAGTACAGTGGCTTACTAGGCGTTGAAGGAAAAGAGCGAAAAGTGACCTTTATGCGCGTTGGTCGAATAGCTTTCTTATATCAATCCAGTGATCAAAACCATACGGGTGTTTGGAACGCCAGAGATAAAAAATGGGACCCTGTTGATTCAAGTGACTTCAGATCGTCCACAGCTAAAGCCATCCGTATTGCTAAAAAACAAGCGGCGATAGATGTTCTTGATTTACCTATTGCATTTCCTGAGGTGGCAAAATGAATACAATGATTAAACGATTATTTAACACAGTTTTCATCGCCAGTATTGCGCTATCAAGTGTTAGTTATGCTGCAAACAAAGCGACAACAGTTGATGAGTTATTGGAAATGGTTCGTAGTGCAAAAATTTCTGAATCTAAAGAGCATAGACTACGCGAAAAATCATTTAAAGCAGCAAAGTCTCAACAACAAAATTTACTAGCCAAGGTTAAATCTGAGAAAAACGTACAAGAAAGGAAAAGTGAAACCCTTGAAAAAGTATTTGCAAATAATGACCTTAAAATCAAAGCGCTTGAAGAACAGCTTAAAAAACGTTTGGGTACATTAAAAGAACTTTTTGGGCATTTAACATCGGCGGCGGGTGATGTTGTATCAAGAATGGATCAGTCTATAGTCAGTGCGCAAATTACTGGGCGTTCTGAACCGTTAGAAGCGCTGATCAAAAAAATGAGTAACAATACGCGCCTTCCAAGTATCGAAGAAATAGAGCTATTATGGTTCGAAATACATCGGGAAATGGCTGAAGCTGGCAAAACGGTGAATTTTAACGCCGAATACATTAGCGCGGATGGTGAGAAGGTCAACGGTCAAATACTTAGGATTGGCAATTTTAATTTAATGTCCGATGGTGAATACCTGAGTTATTCACCAAGAGAAGGCGTCATTTCTGCGTTACCTCGCCAACCAGCATCAAAATATACGTCTGCTGCAGCTGAGCTGCAATCATCAACTAACGGATATGTAAAAATAGGTATCGATCCAACCGGCCCAAGTGGTGGGGGCTTATTGAAAGCATTAATCGATACGCCAACGTTAGTAGAGAAATGGCATCAGGGTGGTGAAATTGGTTATATCATTTCAGCCATCGGTGTTGTTGCCATACTACTAGCATTATGGCGATTCATTGTGTTGTTTGGTATGTCAAGTAAGGTTAATACTCAACTTAAAACAAGCAGTGCGAATGATAATAACCCACTAGGTAGAGTGTTATTAGTAGGTGAGCAAAATGCTAATTTAGATGCTGAGTCAATGGAATTGAAACTGCATGAAAGCATTTTAAAAGAACGCCCTAAAATTGAAATTGGACTTTCTTTACTGAAAATTATTGCCATGGTAGCACCGCTCGGTGGTCTGCTTGGAACCGTAACGGGAATGATTGTGGTATTCCAACAAATCACTATCTTTGGTGCTGGCGATCCTAAAATGATGGCTGGGGGCATATCACAAGCCCTTGTAACAACGGTTCTTGGTCTAGTGGTTGCGATTCCAACAGTGCTAATGCATACATGGATAAATGGCTACGCTCAACGCATCTTGCATATTCTTGATGAACAAAGCTTAGGAATCG
Organism: Cycloclasticus sp.; assembly: GCA_039830885.1. Classification (GTDB taxonomy): domain Bacteria; phylum Pseudomonadota; class Gammaproteobacteria; order Methylococcales; family Cycloclasticaceae; genus Cycloclasticus. The sequence goes on along the minus strand of JBDOOJ010000069.1, from coordinate 5,996 downwards.
TTGCTGATAGAGTTGAGAAGTCTTAATCATGTCATTTTTGTTTGATATATGGGACGGCACCAGAGATTTTATGGCGCTTGGCGGCACTGTACTCTGGTTTATTTTTGGATTGCTGGCCGTCATGTGGGCATTGCTGTTTGAACGCGCATTATTTTACAAATCAGGGCTACAACACGACATAAATATTTCTTTGGAAGTATGGTATGCAAGATCAGAAAGAAAGTCAAAACGTGCTCATCAAATAAGAAGTATGTTAATTTCTCGCATACACATGCGCATAGATCAATATTTGCCTCTGATTAAAACGCTTATCGCATTGGCACCCTTGTTTGGCTTATTAGGCACTGTAACCGGTATGATACAAGTGTTTGAAATTATGGCGATAACTGGTGGGGGTGATGCTAAAGCGATGTCCAGTGGCGTTTCCATGGCGACCATACCAACAATGGCTGGCATGGTTGCTGCACTATCAGGCGTGTTTGGATTTACCTACCTTGAGAGACTAGCAAAGAGAGAAAAGGAATTTCTTGAAAATCATCTTACGACGGAATAGTATTTTTTTAGCATTGAAAATTATTAGTAATAAAACTTAAATAATACTGACTACTATGCGAAAACTAAATTTACGACCAGCTGAAGAAGCGCAAGCGATTGATTTAACACCTATGCTTGATGTTGTCTTTATTATGCTTATTTTCTTTATTGTCACTGCCTCATTTATCAAAACCCCTGGTGTTGAAATTGATAAAGTAGAAACTGTGTCTGCTGATAAAGCAAAACCAGCTATCCTTGTTGGCGTTAACGCAAAAAATGAGATATGGATAGACAAGAATTTCGTTAAAGACAATGGCGTTAAAATCCAAATAATGCGTTTACACACAGAAAATCCAAAAGGCGGTTTAGTTATTCAGGTTGATAGTGAGGCATCGATTGAAAAGGTTGCTCTCATTGCTGATGCAGCAAGAGATGTTGGCATTAATGATGTTTCGGTATCTACACTAAATGATTAGCTTAGTGGCGAACAACGGTATCCGATTTGGCCTGGTTTTTATTTTGGGTATACTCGCAGCGTTTACGTTGACGGTGTTTATGCACCTCCTTATTTCAAGTAGTGATGGTGAGCTTGACGAACAACCAGCTCGTAAAATTTCAGATATATGGCAACCAGAAAGAGAGGTCAGTGAAAACAGCAAGGAAGTTAAGCCTGACAAGCCAGAAAACCCTGAAACGCCACCCGAATTACCTGAACAAACTGTAGACATTCAAATGGATGTTGATGCTGTCAATATTACACCCAATATAAATATAAATTTAGATATCGGCTTAGGTGGCGGTTTTTCCCGGGATACAGACTATATTCCGCTATATGTTCCTCAACCCATTCATCCGCGTAGAGCATTATCACGAGGGAAGGAAGGCTATGCTGTTATTGAGGTAATTATTACCACAACCGGTGGTGTACGCGACGCTAAGCTAATTGAAGAGTCACCTTCGAATTATGGTTTTGGCCGTTCAGCTCTTAAAGCTGCTAGTAAGCTAAAGTACAACCCTAGAGTTATTGATGGGAAACCAGAAGAAGTACCTGGTGTCCTTTATAAGTTTACTTTTTTATTGGATAAATCTTAAATTTAATGAACCGCGTTTTATACGAACACATTCTTACAAAAATTTTAATCTAACGTATTTATGCCTCAAATAAATAAAATTTCAGCTCAACGTTTTACAAACATTTTGCAAACCGTATGTTTCTGCATTGTTGTTGCGTTGTGCATTCAGCTATGTACTTCAAATGCCGTGTATGCTGCTGATAAAGAATCAAAGAAATATGCCAATGTAAAAACAAAAAAACGTCAGGCTGTGGGTAAAAAATGCGGAAAAAAACTTGAAGCTATTCAATTAGAAATTGATGCGGAAAAATGGTCTTCTGCGAAAAGTTCATTAAAGGCATCACTAACAAAATCATGTTCTACAAGCTATGAAAAATCTCAAGTCTGGAATTATTTAGCTTACGTTTATTTCTCCCTTGATGATCTTAAACAAGCGATAAATGCTTATAAAAAAGTTATTGCAGAAAAAGATACCGATGAGCGCCAACGTGTCAATGTTTATTATTCAATTGCGCAGCTGTATATGGTAACTGAGAATTATTCATCTGCTGCAAAATTCCTTGAGAAATGGATGAAAGAGTCGACAGTAGTAAGTGCTGATGGACAGGTGTTATTAGCCCAAGCCTATTATCAAATGGACAGAAAAAATGACTCGCTTCGTCTAGTGAATAAAGCCATCAATGATTGGGAGTCAAAAGGAAAAGTACCAAAAGAAAATTGGTGGGGCTTACAGCGAGTCATTTATTACGAGCAAAATAAATTTCCAAAAGTCGTCGGTATTTTAAAAAAACTAATCAAACATTATTCTAAGAATACGTACTGGCGTCAATTAGGTGGAATGTATGGAGAACTAAATCAAGATATGAATCAACTGATTTCAACAGAAGTTGTATATTTAGTTGGTGATTTGAAAAAAGGGCGGGACTTGTTAGGCCTAGCGTATTTGTTTATTGGTGCAAATGCACCTTACTTGGCTGCTCGTGTCATCGATAAAGGTATTGAATCAAAAATAATTGAACCAACTGCAAAAAATTTAGAATTCCTTGGGCATGCTTGGCAATTATCACAAGAAGGAAAAAAAGCGCGTACAGCACTTGAGAAGGCCGCTAAAGTATCTGATAAAGGACAGATTTGGGCAAGGTTAGCAAATGTCTATCTGAACCTTGGACAGGACACTAAAGCTGTCAGCGCCGCCCGTTTAGCGTTAAAAAAAGGCAATATCAAACGAGCTGACCTAACGTACATGGTTCTAGGTAACTCTCAATTAAACCTGCATTGTTATGATTCAGCACAAGATGCATTTAGACGTGCTGCTAAAGATAAACGCAGCAACAAAAATGCAAATCAATGGATTCTGTATGCCAAAAGTGAAGGCAGCCGCCGAAATAAGTTACGTGAATCAGGTGTTAAACTTAAAGGCTGTCATAAGGCCTGATACTGTCAATGTCTGATGAATTGGTTTAGTTACGATATCCTGTTTTATTTAAAATACCTCTCTAGTGAATAAGCTTTTACATCCAGGCAGCATCAAACGACCTAATTGGACAAGGCATAAGTTTGAAGAAAGAGGGACGACTCCATGAATGGAGGAGGTTGAACGCCGCAGGAATCCAAAGACGAGTTTACTGGAGATTGAACAGAACCTTCTCCCTATCGATATAGCTAGTGCTTTGGCTGTTTTTTACCGATAGTAAACGCTTTTAGTGACTCAGAATTGAAACGAAAAAGCTTCGTGTAAAGCCCTCAAAAAAGCACTTGATAGTAGGTTGTTTGTAGTAACTGGCTTTACGCTTAATCGTTATCAGGAATTGCCAATGAAATATCATGGATACCCGCTTCGCGCGCCTGGTCAGCTATGCGAATGTAAACTTCAGTTTTTGCTTTAGAATTTATAGCAACAATTACTTTTGCCTCGGGGTTCTCAGCGCGTAATCTTTCAACGTTTGCCCGTACCGAACGTATGTCGATACGACGGCCAGCGAGCGTAATATCACCTGTGGCAGAAACAGAAAACACAATATTTTTATTTTCCTCACTCGGGGGTTGCTCAGTAGATGGAGGACGTTGTACGGCGATAGTTGTTTCGTCAATAAAGGTCGCAGTCACAATAAAAAATATCAACATAATAAATACAACATCTAACATGGGTGTTAGATCAATCTGTGATTCTTCTTCGTCCCTACGGCTACCTATAGACATAATTGTTCCTATTTATCCTTAGTTCTATTCTTTCAATTTAAATTGTACCTGTCAACAAATTCATTTCACCATAGATCGCCCAATAATGAGTTTCATAATTTCATTAGTGCCTGCATAAATTCGTTGTACGCGTGAGTCTGCCCATGCGCGAGCTACCGGGTACTCCCACATGTACCCATAGCCACCGTGTAATTGCAGGCATTCATCCATGACTTTGCATTGCAAATCAGAGCACAGCAATTTAGCTTTTGATGCGGTGACGGTATCTAATTTACCGTCAACATGCAGCTCTAAACAGCGGTCTAAAAATACCCGGGCTGATGTTAATTCGGTTGAAAGTTCTGCTAATTTGAATTGCGTGTTTTGCAATGTAGAAATCGGTTTACCGAAGGCCTTACGTTCTTTGGTGTATTCAACGGTTTGTTCAAGTATGGACTCTGCGGCAGCGATACCAGTAATCGCAACCGACAACCTTTCTTGCGGTAGGTCTTGCATCAGATAAATAAAGCCTTTGTCTTCTTCACCTAATAAATTGGCTTGAGGAACGCGGCAATTTTCAAAAAATAATTCTGATGTATCCTGAGCTTTCATGCCCACTTTTTTAAGATTTTGGCCTTTGCTAAAACCCTCTGTTCCTGTTTCTACAAGAATTAAACTGGTGCCTTTTGCTCCTAATTCTGGGTTTGTTTTCGCTACAACAATCGTAATATCAGCCAGCTGACCATTAGTAATAAAAGTTTTTGAGCCATTTAAAATATAATCATCGCCGTCTTTTACTGCGGTGGTTTTAACGCCTTGAAGGTCAGATCCTGTACCTGGTTCTGTCATGGCAATCGCCGAGATCATTTCGCCGCTAACCAGTTTCGATAAGTACTTTTTCTTTTGCTCATCGGTGCCGTAATGAATGATATAAGGCACGGCAATATCAGAGTGAAGTGCAAAACCAAGCCCTGTTAGGCCAAGTCTAGCCACTTCTTCATCAACAATCGCGTTATAGCGGAAATCAACACCAACACCACCAAATTCTTCTGGCACAGTTGGGCTTATCATGCCCATTTCACCTGCCTTTAACCATGCTGAACGGTCGACTTGACCATCAATTTCCCACTGTTCATGGTGTGGTGCTATTTCTTCTTCTAGGAATTTACGGACACTATCGCGAAACATTTCATGTTCTTCTTCAAAGACGGTTCTTGGGATCATGGCTAACTCTTGTTGTGAAAGATGCAAGATGTTAGCATGAGCACAATAAACCAAGCAAGCGCTAGGTAATATTTCTATAATTTACAACAGTAATAAAGGTCAAACAATGGATAACACCGCTCAAGTAATAACCGATGGAGAGCATAAGACTGATGCGAATCGTATTTTCAATCTGCAGCGTAAAGCTTATCGCAAAAATCCATATCCCTCTTATCAAGAAAGACGAGACAATCTGCTACGCTTGGAGAAGTTGTTAACGGATAATCAAAAAGCTATATCAGACGCTATCAGCAAAGACTTTGGAAATCGTTCACAGCAAGAAACAGAATTATTAGAATTATTTTTATCGATTGATGGACTACGTTACGCACGTAAAAAGTTAAAAAAGTGGATGAAGCCACAACGACGCTCAGTGTCTATTTGGTTTGCGGGTGCAAGCAATAAAGTATTGCCTCAACCTAAAGGCATCGTGGGTTTAATCGCCCCTTGGAATTACCCGCTGTTTTTAGTGATGACACCGCTGGCCAATATATTGGCAGCGGGCAATCGCTGCATGGTTAAGATGGCGGCCAACTCACAAAACTTAGCCGTGTTATTGCAGACATTAGTTAGTAAAGAGTTTCCTGAAGATACGCTGGCTATTCTGCCTGGGGTTAAAGCCAGCAAATTTACGCCATTGCCATTTCATCATATCGTTTTTACAGGGTCGCCAGAAAGCGGCAAAACAGTGATGAGGACAGCGGCAGATAACCTTGTGCCTGTTACCTTAGAGCTGGGTGGCAAATCGCCGACAATTATTTGCGATGACTTTGACTTAAAAACTGCGGCGGAGCGGGTCGTACAAGGCAAGTTTCTAAATGCTGGTCAAACGTGTGTTGCGCCTGATTATATTTATGTGCCTGAACAAAAAGTTAATGAATTTATTGAGCTATCCAAGCAATTAATCGATAAACGTTATGGTGGATTAGATACGGATGATTACACATC
>JBDOOJ010000082.1:3112-3380 GCA_039830885.1 Cycloclasticus sp. | reverse complement strand
TTTGTTTCTATAAGTGGTCTATTACTGGAAGCATCAGAGCTCGCAAGACTATCGAAACTACCGACAAAAGACCAAGCAATAAGTATGTTGATGTCTGTGATGAAAGCACCTGTCGAGAAATTCGTCAGAACGCTTGCAGAACCACATGCAAAACTGGTTAGAACTGTCGATGCTGTACGCGTGCAAAAGCAAGCAGCATAGGTATTATTTTTTAAACATTTAACAAAAGGATTAAGACAATGGCTGTCTCAAAAGAAGATATTTTAGA
>JBDOOJ010000082.1:0-3102 GCA_039830885.1 Cycloclasticus sp. | reverse complement strand
GAACATGAGTGTTATGGATGTCGTAGAACTAGTTGAAGCGATGGAAGAAAAATTTGGTGTTTCTGCAGCGGCTGCTGTAGCGGCTGCACCTGCTGCTGGTGGCGAAGCTGCTGCGGTTGAAGAGCAAACTGAATTTGACGTTATGATGACAAGTTTTGGTCAAAACAAAGTATCAGCTATTAAAGCTGTTCGTGCGATCACTGGACTTGGTTTGAAAGAAGCTAAAACATTAGTAGAAAGTGCACCTGCTGCAATTAAAGAAGGTGTATCAAAAGAAGAAGCTGAAGAAACAGTGAAGCAACTTGAGGAAGCTGGCGCTTCTGCAGAAGTTAAGTAATTTTTGTTGCTGTTAGAAAGCTTTAAAGGCTTTTAAAGAATAGGGTCGGTAGTTTTAAACTGCCGACCCATTTCCCGTTGCTGGGTAATAAGCTTCTAATTCAATGTTATTGGATTGTAAGCAAACGATAGATAAGGGTTTAAACATGGCGTACTCATATACTGAGAAAAAACGTATTCGCAAAACATTTGGTTCTCAAGAAGGAGCGATGGCAACGCCATACCTACTTGAAACGCAAATTAGTTCCTACAAACGTTTTCTACAATCTGATGTAGCACCTACAGAAGAGCTTGACCCGATTGGGTTGCATGCTGCTCTTGGTAGCGTATTTCCTATTGCTAGCCATACTGGTTATGCAGTATTAGAGTATGTTAGCTACCGTTTGGGTAAACCTAAGTTTGATGTTAAAGAATGTCAAGCTAGGGGCGCAACATATGCTTCACCGCTAAGGGTTCAGGTTAGACTGGTCATTTACGATAAAGAGTCTCCAGCGGGCTCTAAACGCGTAAAAGATATCCGTGAGCAAGAAGTGTATATGGGTGAGTTACCGCTGATGACGGGTAACGGTACGTTTGTTATTAATGGAACAGAGCGCGTTATTGTCTCTCAATTACACCGTTCACCGGGTGTGTTCTTCGATCACGACAAAGGTAAAACGCACTCATCGGGTAAATTGCTTTTTTCTGCACGTGTTATTCCTTATCGTGGTTCTTGGCTTGATTTTGAATTCGACCACAAAGATATTGTGTACGTTCGAATCGATCGTCGTAGAAAGTTACCAGCGACCATATTATTAAAAGCACTTGAGTTTACAAACGATCAAATTATTGACATGTTCTTTGAAAAGACCGTGTTTAACCTTACTAAATCTAAATTGATGATGGACCTTGTGCCTGAAAGGCTACGAGGGGAAGTGATTAATTTCGATATAAAAGTTAAAAGCAAAGTGCTCGTTGCAGAAGGCCGTAGAATTACGGCTAAGCATATACGCGCTCTTACTAAAGCTGAAGTTTCACAAATTGAAGTTCCAAACGAATACCTATTGGGTAAGATGCTTGCAACTGCAATTATCAATAAAGAAACAGGCGAAATAATCGCTGAGTTAAATGCAGAAATAACGGAAGAAAATGTTGATGCCATTATTAATAGTGGTGTTAAAGTTATTGAAACGTTGTATGTAAATGATTTAGACAAAGGCGCGTTTATATCTAATACGTTAAAAGTAGATTCAACACTCAATCAGTTAGACGCATTAGTTGAAATTTATCGCATGATGCGTCCAGGTGAGCCACCTACTAAGGATTCTGCGCTCAAGTTATTCAACAACCTATTCTTTACTTTGGATCGTTACGATATTTCAACGGTTGGTCGTATGAAATTTAATTTACGTTTAGGTCGTGATGAAATTACGGGTCCTGGCGTATTAAGTAACGATGATATTATTGACGTATTAAAAGAGTTGATTAATATTCGTAATGGCGGCGGTACGGTCGATGATATTGATCATTTAGGCAATAGAAGAATTCGTTCTGTTGGTGAAATGGTTGAAAACCAATTTAGAGTTGGCTTAGTACGTGTTGAACGTGCTGTTAAAGAACGGTTATCAATCGCTGATTCAGAAGGTTTAATGCCTCAAGAAATAATTAATGCAAAACCTGTTGCAGCGGCCATCAAAGAATTCTTTGGTTCGAGTCAGCTGTCGCAGTTTATGGATCAAAATAACCCATTATCAGAAATCACTCACAAGCGTCGTGTGTCCGCATTAGGCCCCGGCGGTCTTGCGCGTGAAAGAGCTGGGTTTGAAGTTCGAGATGTACACGCAACACACTATGGGCGTGTTTGCCCAATTGAAACACCAGAAGGGCCAAACATTGGCTTGATTAACTCGCTTGCTGTTTATGCGCGCACAAATTCATACGGCTTCTTAGAAACACCGTATAGAAAAGTAGTAGATGGAAAGCGTACGGATCAAGTGGATTATTTGTCAGCGATTGAAGAAGGGCGCTTTTACATTGCGCAAGCAAACGCCGGGATGGATAAAGAGGGTAATTTGACGGATGACATGGTGACGTGTCGTCACGCAGAAGAATTTGCTATCACAACGACTGATAAGATTGATTATATCGATGTGTCGCCAAAGCAGATTGTGTCAGTGGCCGCTTCCATTATTCCGTTCCTTGAGCACGATGATGCTAACAGAGCATTGATGGGTTCTAACATGCAGCGCCAAGCTGTACCAACATTGAAAGCGGACAAACCTCTCGTTGGAACAGGTATGGAACGCGCCGTTGCTGAAGATTCAGGGGTAACCATTGTTGCGACACGTGGCGGTATTGTTGATAACGTTGATGCGTCAAGAATTATTATTCGCGTGAATGATGGTGAAACAGAAACGGGTGAATCGGGTGTAGATATATACAACTGTACCAAATACACGCGTTCTAATCAGAATACATGCATTAATCAACGCCCAATAGTTAAACCGGGCGATAAAATTTCAAAAGGCGATGTGTTAGCCGATGGCCCATCAACAGACTTAGGAGAATTAGCGCTGGGCCAGAATATGTTGGTCGCGTTTATGCCTTGGAACGGTTACAACTTTGAAGATTCCATTCTTATATCTGAAAAAGTTGTAAAAGAAGATAGGTTAACGACCATACATATTGAAGAAAAAGTATGTGTGGCTCGTGATACAAAATTAGGTTCTGAAGAAATTACTGCTGATATTCCAAACGTAGGCGAAGGCGCGTTATCAAAATTGGATG
>JBDOOJ010000095.1:0-3390 GCA_039830885.1 Cycloclasticus sp. | reverse complement strand
CATACCTTTAGAGATAACGCGTGGGCAAGCTTAGCTTTTTATTACACCGGCAGTATGGAATACAAAAACTCTGGTAACCCGCAAGGTCCGATGCGCCGGATAGATATCAACGCCGGCAAAACATTTAAAGTCTCCTCAAAACAAAAATTGGATATTAACCTGACGTTACAACTCGCGCTTGATAAAAACAAAGATTTCCTTAATGGCTTTAACCTCGATAACCGCGCTTTTATAGAAGCCAGTTATACGTTTAATTAGACATTACAAGGATGAGCACACAATTTAAAAATAACGAACCCGCTCCATTATGAAAAAAAACAAAATAATAGCCATAATGTCATTTTTTGCATTCAGCGTGGTCACACCGTATGCCGTCGCTAATGAATTGTCTTTGTTTAACGATGAAATCCCTATCGTATTATCCGCCACACGTTTAGCGCAGCCGCAAACAGAAGCCCCTTCGTCCATCACCATTATCGACCGGAAGCTGATTAAAGTATCCGGTGCCAAAAGTATTCCCGAATTATTCCGGCTTGTTCCTGGCATGCACGTCGCCTATTATCGAGGCAACACACCCGTCGTGGGCTACCAGGGCCTCAATGGTGAAAATCCGCAAGGCGTACAGGTTTTAATCGACGGACGCTCTGTATACAGCCCCCTATTTGGCGGCGTTGATTGGTCCAATATTCCCTTAGTCATTGAAGACATCGAAAGAATTGAAGTTATCCGTGGTGCAAATGGCTCATCCTTCGGCTCTAACGCCTTCCAAGCTGTCGTGAACATAACCACTACGCACGCAGTACAGTCTAATGGTTTCGAAGTGAAAAGCACTGTGGGTGAGCGTGGCTACCAACGCACCTTACTAAAAGGCGGCATGTCATTTTCAGACATTGACTTTCGAATTAGCGCGTCACATATTGATGACAACGGCTACAAAGGCAATAGCGATGACACACGACAAGACTTACTTACATCACGTATTGACTACCAAATAACTTCAAACGACAACTTACAAGTTAATTTTGGCGTTGTTAATTCGCTTAAACAGACTCACAAGCAAGGATCACTTACTGATCTTTTTGAACCCTTAAGGTACGTGGATGAATCTAACTACTCGCTTCACGCCAAATGGGAACACGTTATCTCAAACAAACACCAGTTCACTACACAGGCTTCTTATACACGTCATATCAGTAAAGACAAGGTTACATCGACGTTTGATACTGCTGACATTGGACTGGATTTCAGCTTAGGAAACGTCGTTTCTAATTTAAATTACACCAACTATTACGACCGTTACGATATTGAATTTGAGCACCAACTTCATTTAGCTGATTCCATACGTGCTTCTTGGGGTTTAGGCAATAGAAATGATCGTATTTCACAACCCTACTGGTTAGGTAATGAGCATACATTCGATAATTCTATTCAACGCGTTTTTGGTAACCTTGAATGGAGACCAAGCGAAAAATTTATCATCAATGCCGGTGCTTTATGGGAACACAGTCAATTGTCTGGCGACCATGTATCTCCCAGGCTTGCAGTTAACTATTTATTAACGCCCTATCACAGTATGCGTTTATCTGTTTTACGCGCGACAAGAGCACCTGTGATAGCAGACAACAACTACAACACCGACGTTAGCCTTATATCCCTTGATGATCCAGGACGCGTCTTAACTCAGCCTATTTTTAGGTCCGTATCAGGCCTTGACCCTGAAACAGTCGATTCTCTTGAACTTGGTTATCACGGTTTGTTTCTCAATAAATCACTTACACTTGACATCAAGCTCTATAGAAACGAGTACAACAAACTCATCGACACGACACATCCCGATAGTTCACCTGCAATTTTAACTTTTAACAACGTCGTGATTCCAGACCCAGACGACCTAGATATTGATTTCACCACATATACCTATGACAATCTTCATCATGCAAACATCAATGGTTTTGACATTGAAATAAATTATAGACCTGACAGTAACAACTTGCTTCATGCAGGCTATGCGTACAACCATACTAATGTGGGGCGAGTAGATGGCAACAATGACATTAAAAATATACTTTTCTCTGTTCCCAAAGATATATTTAACATTCTTGCATCCCATACCTTCGATAACGCCTATTGGGTAAGTGCCGCTTTTTACTACACCGGCAGCATTGAATACCTAGACGCCGGCAACCCCGTTGGCCCCATGAGACGTTTGGATTTAAACGCTGGTAAGACATTCAATGTCGCGGAAGGCCAAACCATTGATGTAAATTTCACCTTGCAATTAGCACTCGACAAAAACAAAGATTTTCTGAAGGAATTTACGTTAGATAATCGCGCTTTTATAGAACTTAGCTATGTTATTAATTAACAGGACGTTACTTTTATAATTCGACAACACATGGATAAGCTAAATTCAATTTTCGCAGCCCTTGCAACGCTTCTTTTGTTAGCGAGCATACCAGCTGCGTCGTATGCTGAGCAGGACGGTATCTTTTTTGATAACCAGATTGTTCCTATCGTGCTGTCTGCGTCGAAATTACCGCAACTACAGACAGAAGCAACTGCGAGTATTACGGTTATTGACCGAGCACTCATCAAAGCATCTGGCGTCACTCAAATACCAGAGTTATTTAGACTAGTACCGGGCATGCAGGTAGGCAATGCCCGTGGTAATTTCCCTGTTGCTGCCTATCAAGGGTTAACCTCAGAATTCCCGCAAGGCGTACAGGTTGTCATTGATGGCACTTCCGTATACTCACCTATCTTTGGCGGCGTTATTTGGAGCACATTACCTATAGAGCTAGAAGACATCGAACGAATTGAGGTGGTTAGAGGGCCAAACAACGCCTCTTTTGGGGCCAATGCGTTTCAAGGCGTTATCAATATAACCACCACCCACGCATCGCAAGCAGCGGGGGTAAAAACTAGCCTTAGGGTGGATAACAACCAAGCTGAACGAGCTTTTTTTCGCTATGCCGGCGCGCAAGCTGATGGCCGATTAAATTACCGGCTTAGCCTATCCTCTGAGAAAAAAGAGGGTTATACAGACTTTTCTGACGACTTCAGTAAAGATGCCTTATCAGGTCGCATCGACTACCGTGTTGATACACAAAATACATTCCAATTCAATTTCGACACACTCGACTCTAAACGACAAACGCAAAACCCGAATCCATTATCTCCATTCATTCTTTTTGATCCCAAGCGCGACCGTAATGAATCCACGCAGTTTGCTCTAATAGCATGGGAACATCAAATCAATAACGGCGAACAAGTTCGCACACACTTGTCATATCATCACTTTGACGGCAAAGATAAATATAACGTGCCCGCCTTCGGAACGTTTAACACTACCAGCGAATCAACAACTTGGGACCTTAATGCAGAACACAT
>JBDOOJ010000009.1:0-3391 GCA_039830885.1 Cycloclasticus sp. | reverse complement strand
CTAAAGGCACCTATAAGTCTGCTGCTAAGCCAGCTGCTAAAACTAAGAAATAAAACGTTAAGCGAGCTGTTGTTATGATGAATCATTTTCCTGCTTGGAAAAACTTGTTGATAGTTGCTGCGCTTGTCATTGCAGCTATTTATGCCTTGCCCAATATATACGGCGAAGACCCTTCGGTTCAAATCTCTCCTTTACGTGGAGCCGTTATAAATAGTGGGCTGATGAGCGATGTTAAAATAGAGCTCGCAAATAATGACATTACGCCATTAAAAGGCGAGCTTAAGGCCGACCGGATTTTACTCCGTTTCAACAATACATCTGATCAGTTAAAGGCATCCGATGTCATCAAAGCGACCTTATCAAACAACTATGTCGTGGCCTTGAATTTAGCACCTGCTACACCACAGTGGTTACGTTCTTTAAATGCATCACCAATGTATCTCGGCCTTGACTTGCGCGGTGGTGTGCATTTCTTGTTAGAGGTGGATATGGACGCTGCTGAAACACAAGCCGTTAGTCGTACGGCAACAGAAATTAGGCAGCACCTCAGGGAGAATAAACTTCGTTATTTAAGCGTTGTTATTGATGACAATAGCATTCGTATTAAATTTAAAAATCAAACGATTCACGACGATGCGCTCAGTACCTTAGGTGACCAATTCCAAACATGGGAATTCAAATCCGATGAGGCAAATACGTCAACACCCACATTAAACGCTAACATGTCGGATAATGAGCTCAAGACGGTGCGTAAGTACGCATTACAACAGAATATTATCACTTTGAAAAATCGTGTTAATGAGCTGGGTGTTGCTGAACCTGTTATTCAACAGCAGGGTGATAACCGAATTGTTGTGGAGTTACCAGGCGTTCAAGATACCGCGCGCGCTAAAGAGATTTTAGGCGCCACAGCGACACTTGAATATCACATGGTAGATGGAGAGCACAGCGTTTCATCTGCTGTTGCAGGCCGCGTTCCTATTGGATCTAAGTTATACGATAGACGAGAAGGCGGAAAAATCCTTCTTAAGAAACAAATCATTGTTACTGGTAACGAAATTGTTGATGCCTCATCAGGCATTGAGAGCGATACCGGGTCGGCCATGGTGTCGGTTTCATTAGATGGCCCTGGCGGCAAAAAAATGAGTAAGACGACGCGTGAGAACATTGGAAAACCGATGGCCGTTGTGTTTATTGAAAACAGAACAGAAATAAAAATGGTTGATGGCAAACCGGTTCGTTACAAAACGGTTGTTGAAGAAGTGATTAATGTTGCGACAATTCGCGGGCATTTTAGTAATCGTTTTCAAACAACTGGCTTAGACAACCCCGGTGAAGCTCGCGATTTAGCCTTGTTGCTTCGAGCAGGTGCTTTAGCTGCTCCTATAGATATCGTCGAAGAGCGTACCGTTGGGCCTAGCCTAGGGCAAGACAATATCGACATGGGTTTTAACTCTGTGATGATTGGTTTTGTACTGGTGCTTATTTTTATGGCGGTGTATTACAAAACGTTTGGTCTGTTTGCCGACATTGCTCTAGCAACAAATTTAATTTTTATTATTGCTATTTTGTCATTGTTGCAGGCAACACTGACCCTTCCAGGTATCGCCGGTATCGTGCTAACGGTGGGTATGGCTGTTGATGCCAATGTGTTGATTTTTGAACGTATCAAAGAAGAACTGAAAAATGGCAATTCCCCGCAAGCCAGTATTCATGCCGGTTACGAGAAAGCATTCTCGACTATTACCGATGCGAATATCACCACTTTAATTGCTGCGATTATTTTATTTGGTTTTGGTACAGGGCCAATTAAAGGATTTGCGATAACCTTAAGCATTGGTATTTTAACGTCCATGTTTACCGCCATTGTTGGAACACGCGCACTGGTTAATGCAACTTACGGCAGCCGACAAATAGACACATTGAAGATTTAATTATGAGTGATCAAAACGTAATCAAAATTGACTTTCTAAGCAAACGCAAAATAGCGCTTGTTTTATCGACTATCTTGCTCATTATTTCGATTGGATCCTTAGCAAATCAAGGGCTTAAAAAAGGCATCGATTTCACCGGTGGCACCTTGGTCGAAATGAGTTTTGTTGATCCAGTAGAACTTGAGAGCCTAAGAGGGCTGTTATCAACAGCAGGCTTCGAGGGTGCTGTCGTACAACATTTTGGCTCCTCTAAGGAAGTGCTTATTCGTTTATCACCCAATGTTGCATTAAACACAGCGGCGCTAAGTAACAAGGTATTGTCAGTCGTTAATACTGGCTATTCACAATCAGGCGAGCTCAGGCGCGCAGAGTTTGTCGGCCCGCAAGTAGGTGAAGAACTGACCGAAGACGGTGGTTTAGCACTGCTGTACGCTCTTATTTGCATCCTCATCTACGTTACCTTTCGATTCGAATACCGGTTCGCTCTCGGCTCAGTCGCGGCCTTAGCACACGATGTAATTATTACGCTTGGTGTCTTCTCTGTCTTTCAATTCGAATTCGATTTAACCGTTTTGGCGGCTATTTTAGCGGTTATTGGTTATTCGTTAAACGACACCATTGTTGTGTTTGATCGTGTTAGAGAAAACTTCAGAAAACTTCGTAAAGGCACGCCAACAGAGGTCGTTAATATTTCGCTTAATCAAACATTGGGTCGAACGATCATGACATCCATGACAACCTTGCTGGTACTCATTGCGTTATTCGTTTTGGGTGGCGAGATTATTCACGATTTCGCGTTAGCACTTATTATCGGTGTGTTGGTTGGTACCTATTCATCAATTTACGTCGCAAGCCCGATTACATTAGCGTTAGGCATATCTAAAGCCGACTTAATTATTTTTAAAGTTGATCAGGAAGAGCTAGATAAAATTCCTTAAACAGCGTTTTACGTTTTGCTAAAACGTACGACAATGTTTAAATCAATCTGATACAGTAAACGTATCGTAATAACATCAAGGGCTTTAATGAGTTCTTTGGTAGGACTGTTAATCGGCGTTATCGTCGCTATTCCGGGCACTATTATGCTGACCCGTAAATTTTTAAGCCCCGAACAGAAAAAGCTTTTTACGCACTTAGCTTAATTCCAATTGCGCTTGTATTTATTGGCTTTACGTACTATTACGGCGACTTATCTGCATTACCTGCCGAGTTAATTGGCGTCCTAATATTTCTTATCTTTGCATTACTGTCTCAGTTTTTTGCTATTCATTTATTAATGTATGCGTATATCTTTCACGCTCTTTGGGACGTACTTCATGAAATATTCGTGTCTGAAATAAGTGCGGGGATTACTTGGACTCAAGTGCCTGCCGGCTATGCAGCTTTTTGTCCTACTTACGACATCATCATTGCTTATTATGTGTACCTAAATCTAGATCGTTGGAGTACCGCAAAGG
>JBDOOJ010000027.1:0-11699 GCA_039830885.1 Cycloclasticus sp. | reverse complement strand
AGATTTCGCCGAATTTAACGTAAGTTTTGATAACTTCTATAGCACCCATTCGGATGAAACACGCGATTTTGCTGAACTTATTTATAATCGCTTGAACGAACGCGGGCACATCCACCGCAAAACGATTACGCAAGCTTACGACCCCGTTAAGGAAATGTTCCTGCCAGATCGTTTTATTAAAGGCGAATGCCCAAAATGTCATGCAAAAGATCAATACGGCGACAACTGCGAAGTCTGTAGCGCCACCTATTCGCCCACTGATTTAATCAATGCAGTGTCTGCTATTTCTGGCGAAACACCCATTGAAAAAGACTCCGAACACTACTTTTTCAAACTCACTGATTTTGAAGTGATGCTCAAAGAGTGGACGCATTCTGGTCATTTACAAGATCAAGTCGCCAATAAACTCAACGAATGGTTTGAAACTGGCCTACAAGACTGGGACATCTCACGCGACGCGCCTTACTTTGGATTTGAAATTCCCAACGCGCCCGGCAAATTCTTTTATGTTTGGTTAGATGCACCTGTCGGTTACATGGGCAGCTTTAAAAACCTATGTGATAGAACCGATCTTAACTTCGACGAATACTGGGCAAAAGATAGCACCACCGAGTTGTACCATTTTATTGGTAAAGACATCGTCTACTTCCACGCCCTATTCTGGCCTGCAATGTTAACCGGCGCCGGCTTTAGAACGCCTACGGCCATTTTTTCACATGGATTTTTAACCGTTAATGGTGAAAAAATGTCTAAATCTCGCGGCACATTTATTAAAGCACGCACGTATTTAGACCACTTAAACCCAGAGTATTTACGCTATTACTTTGCCGCTAAACTATCCAGCCGCGTAGAAGACATAGACCTTAACTTTGAAGATTTCAGCCAACGGGTTAATACCGACCTAGTCAACAAAGTAGTCAACATCGCAAGCCGTTGTAGCGGATTTATAAAAAAACGTTTCGACGGAAAACTATCTGCCGAATGCGCAGAACCGGCTTTATTCCAAGAATTTATAGACGCTAGCGACAATATTGCCGAACTGTACGAGTCACGCGAATATGGCAAAGCCATGCGCGCCATTTCCGCCCTTGCAGACAAGGCCAACCAATACATCGACGACAAACAACCGTGGGTTGTTGCCAAACAAGAAGGCTGTGATGAAGAACTGCACGGCATTTGTAGCCTTGGCATTAACTTGTTTTACGTTATCGCCGCGTACTTAAAACCCGTTGTACCGAAAATGGTAGAAAAGGCTGAAAATTTCTTAAACGTAGAGCCCCTTCCATGGCCCTCTGAACTGACCCCGCTACTCGACCACGCCGTTAATAAATTTAAACCGCTTATGACACGTGTAGATGCAGACAAATTAGCCGCCATGTTAGACGCTTCAAAAAAAACGCTAGAAGCAACAAAACCCGCACATGCTAAAAAAGCTCAAAAGAAGACAGTGACCGAAACGAATGAAACGCTAGACACCATAGAGTTTGACGACTTCGCAAAAATAGACCTTCGCGTTGCACTGATAGAAAAAGCCGAGCACGTAGAAGGTGCAGACAAACTACTCAAACTAACACTCAGCCTAGGCGATGAAAGCAAGCAAGTGTTTGCCGGCATAAAAGCCGCCTACGAACCCGAACAGCTCGAAGGTCGGCTGACCATCATGGTTGCCAACTTAGCGCCGCGTAAAATGCGCTTTGGCGTATCAGAAGGCATGGTCTTAGCGGCAGGCCCAGGCGGAGAAGACATTTGGTTATTATCACCAGATGATGGCGCCAAAGCCGGGATGAAAATT
Organism: Cycloclasticus sp.; assembly: GCA_039830885.1. Classification (GTDB taxonomy): domain Bacteria; phylum Pseudomonadota; class Gammaproteobacteria; order Methylococcales; family Cycloclasticaceae; genus Cycloclasticus. Next base: position 9,907 of record JBDOOJ010000027.1, on the reverse strand, counting down.
AAATAAACCCTGTCTGCAACTGATTTAAGTGGTGACATTGTTCACCCACTTCAACGAAACCAATTTCCGCTACACAGGCTAGCTAATTAGCCTTAGCGTCTAATGGCTTAAATTTAATAATCAGTAACGGCAATAGCGTCATATTGGCCAACAAGGCTGCCACCATTGAGAAGCCGGTTAACAAACCAAAGTAGATGGTGGGTATAAAGTTAGAAAACGCCAAAATCGAGAATCCCAGCGTGATGGTCAAAGACGTGTAATACATCGCTCTGCCAATCGTGCTGTGGCTTCGTCTTGCAGCAACCCAGTAGTCATTACTAATACTGTATTCGTCCCTAAAACGATGAACGTAGTGAATGCTGTTATCCACGGCTATCCCTATACAGATTGCGGCAATGGTTATCGTCATCATATCTAACGGAATATTAAGCCAGCCCATAATACCAAGCACCGAGATGGCTGCAATCATATTGGGAACAATGGCGATAACGGCTAATCGCAAGTTTTGAAATAGCGTCGCGAGCATGAGCATAATGGCGATAAAGACCACGCCTAAGGTCAAAATTTGCGACTGGAAAAGACTTTGTAACATATTGTTATAGAGTACGACCATGCCAGTTAAATGGATCTGCTCGTCTTCTAAACCTAGCTCGTTCACTAGGTCATGTCTAATTTTTGCCAGTAACGGGCCCCGTTTAAGCGAGGCATCTGATTCAAACACGCGAATACTGAAGCGTAATTGATTGCCGTCTTCTGACATGTACGGAGCAATAAGCGAATCTTTTATTTCTTTTGGTAACTTCTTGTACAAAATAGCCAGTTCGAAATCTTGCGTCAATATTTCTTTGTTAAGGCTTTCTAAGATGCGCATTGTTGTAGCAATTGAAATAACCTTCCCGGTCTCATCAAGGTTATCAAGGTAGTCATGAATTTCTAATGTCTTCTGCAACATCTCGCTATTAAACCAATAGCTCGAGCCTGTTATCCCTATCTCGCTCGCATCACCAAATTCATCTTCGTAATAGTCATCCTCGTAGTATTCAAAGTCTGCTGCTTCTTCGTCTTCCTCTACTAGAAAGAAAGAGGCCGGCGCGTCAATCACTACATCTAAAGGCGTCGTTCCACCTAATTTTCTATCTATCAACTCCATGCCCTGATAGATTTCTGTTGTATCTTTGTAGTAATCGATAAAGCGGTTTTCGACGGTTAACATTGTCGTTCCCCAAACACTCATCAGAGCGAGAGCGAAAAACATAGCCATTATCCTGCCACCGTGTTGCTCATTTTTACGCGCTAAGAAACTTGTAATAGCTTCGGTGAAATCGTGATCCTCTACGGGCTTCTCTTTCTCTAGTAAAACCAGCGCTGCAGGAAAAATAGTAAAGCTAATAATTTGCGCAATGGTGACGCCAATGACCATAATCCAACCAAAATCAATCACTGGGCGAATACCACTTACAAGCAATGAACCAAAGGCCACCATCGTGGTGATAGAGGTGTAAAAACAAGGAATAAATTTACTTTTTACGGTTTCTAAAATCAGTTCTCGTTGGCTGCTATCTGAGCCGTCACTAAGTAGCTCTCTGTATCGCACAATTAAATGCACCAGCAACGACAGCGTAAGGATAAGCAATAACGAAACGAAGTTTGATGAGACCACGGTAACGGGCCAATTTAGGAGACCCAACATGCCAATCATACTGAAGCCAGACACCGCACAAGTGACCATTGAAAGAATTACCCAGCGTGGGCGCCTAAAAATAACCGTCAGGATAATAATTAAAAGGAGAAAGACACCGGTGCCAAATGTCGTCAAATCATGCCGAACAAACTCAATTGAATCGCTAGCAATCATCGGCACACCACCAAGAAACATGCTGGCTGATTGCCGGTGCTCATCCATTATTTTGCGCACCGTTACAATAATATCTCTCAGTCCCGCCTGTAATGAGGTGTTATACGCATCTAATTCATTTGACGTTTTTTGTAATAACTGCGCATCATCTAAAGAAAGCTCCCCCTCAAGCTGCTTAGCACGCAGAGCATTTCGCTGGTCGAGCAAACGCCGCCCTGCTTCATCTGTCTTCAAATTAATTTGCATCGCGGTCGTTGTGCCATCGGCACTGACCAATAGGTTCCGGTAAAGCGGGCTAGAGAGAAATTCTTTTTTCGCCAATTCACGGTCAACTTCGGCGCTTTCCAGAGTAATAACCCCTTGGCTTAACTCAAGCAGCGTCACCGGCGGGCTTTTGATGAGTGGCACATCTAGGATAGTGACCACAGAAGCAACTCCCTCCACTTTTCTTAGCTTGGAGCGTAGCAACTTCAAGTCTTGTAACACGTCATCAGAGAAAATATCCGCTTCTGGTGTATACGTAATAATTAAGCTATCGTCCGAACCGTAGATTGCTTTGATCGAGCGATAGTATTTGAGCGACTGATCATTCTCCAATACCAAGGTATCGGCTGACGCATCCAACCTGAAATTATGCGCGTACATGCCTAAGCCCGCGACTAAAAGCCCTGTTATCAGCAATGTGAAAATAGGGTGGCCCAATATAACGCGGTTATAAGCCTCTAGAAATTTTGATGCCATTGTTCTAATTGTCCGTTAATCAAATTTACGTGGCTGCTATTCCCATTATTTAAGCCACTTAAAACGCGAAAAGTTATCATACAGTTTTTCATCAATTCGATACACGAATTTCTTCCGTCAGCGGCGACGTTTGTCGAGCATAAACATCATCACGCTTTTGCCAAAATACAACCCACATGTTTTGTAAAATGACACGCAAATTGGCTGTCGACATGACAGCCCCTAGCCTATTCAGTTCACATATAAAATCATGAAAAGTCTCGCGTTTTAAACTAAAGGAATAATGAAATGGTTTTTTATGCCTTTTAGGAATATAATAGCAGCCCAATCAGCCTGATTAAAACACATCTCAACGGTATACAAATCAAGGCTTAACAAGCCAATTAATATTATTGGCGTTATACTAACCGCTACTTTTATAAATCTGGTTCGCGCTACTTTTTAAACACTATGTCTGACTATTTACTCATCCTTGTTAGCACCATACTGGTTAATAACTTTGTATTGGTGAAATTTCTTGGCTTGTGCCCATTTATGGGCGTTTCAAACAAGCTAGAAACTGCTATGGGCATGGGTTTAGCGACTACGTTTGTTTTAACGTTGGCATCTATTTGCAGCTATTTGGCCAATCAATACTTACTGGCACCGCTTGGCCTAGAGTATTTACGCACCATTACCTTTATTGTGGTGATTGCGGTCGTCGTACAAATGACTGAGGCGATTGTGCATAAAACCAGCCCGTTGCTATATCAGGTGTTGGGCATTTATTTACCCTTAATCACCACGAATTGCGCAGTCTTAGGCGTCGCCTTGTTGAATGTTCAAGAAGATAACGGATTCATTGAATCGGCATTGTATGGCTTTGGCGCGGCGCTTGGTTTCTCTTTAGTGCTGGTGCTGTTTTCCACCATACGCGAACGCATTACCGTGTCTGACGTGCCTGAACCGTTTAAAGGCAACGCCATTGCGTTGATTACGGCGGGTTTAATGTCCGTTGCCTTTATGGGCTTTTCTGGCTTGGTGAAGTTTTAAGCCGTGTCTATTTTCGCGCTTATTTTGCTCTTTGCGGGCCTCGGTATCCTTTTAGGGTATGCCGCCATTCGCTTTAAAGTTGAAGGCGACCCGATTGTTGATCAAATTGATGCCGTGTTGCCGCAAACCCAATGCGGCCAATGTAACTTTCCCGGCTGCCGCCCCTACGCACAAGCCATTGCCAATGGCGAAGCAGACATTAATCAATGCCCACCTGGCGGCGAAGCAGGTATTGCCGCGCTAGCGGATTTGCTGGGCGTGGAAGCGAAACCGTTAAACGAAGAAAATGGCGTGGAAGAAGCAACGTTAGTAGCGGTTATTGATGAAGAGGTTTGCATCGGCTGCAAGCTATGTATTCAGGCTTGCCCGGTAGACGCCATTTTAGGCGCACCAAAACATATGCATACCGTCATTGAGTCTGAATGCACCGGTTGTGATTTATGTCTCCCACCTTGCCCTGTCGAGTGCATCACCATGGAGCCTATCGCTAAAACTTTGGGTTTATGGCAGTGGGATAAACCTGACGTGCCACAACAAAGGAAGGCGTCATGAGGCTGTGGCGTTTTAATGGAGGCCTGCCATCGTTGGCCGAGCATAAAAATGAGTCGGTTCATTTGCCGATTGAAATTGCACCTGTGCCCGCACAGCTTATTTACCCTTTACGGCAACATATTGGCAACGCCGCAACGCCGCTGGTTGAAGTGGGCGACAAAGTATTGCGCGGCCAAAAAATCGCGGATGCCCAAGGCCTTATTAGCGCACCCATTCATGCCGGCAGCTCCGGCACGGTAACCAGCCTTGCTGACCACCTTATTCCTCACCCCTCTGGGTTTTCGGCCCCGTCCATTACCATTGAAACTGATGGGCTGGATAACGAAGCAAGCCACACGCCATGCGCAGATTTTCGACAATTGTCCGTGTCTGAATTAGTTAGCATCATTCGTGAAGCAGGCATTGTTGGCCTAGGTGGCGCAGCATTTCCTACCGCTATTAAATTAGACAACCAAAGCAAATCACGCCACATTGACACCTTAATTTTAAACGGTGCTGAGTGTGAACCTTATATTTCCTGCGATGACCGCCTATTAAAAGAGCGCGCAGATCGCGTACTAGATGGCATTGAAGTGCTCCTACATATGCTGGGCGCCAAGCGGGCTATTCTAGCGATTGAAGATAATGTACCCGACACCTTTGCATCCATTCAAGCAGCCGTTAATAAGAATGGAAACGCCAATATTACAGGCGTTCAAATCCCCACCATTTACCCAACCGGCGGTGAGAAACAGCTGATTAAAACGCTCACGGGCAAAGAAGTACCCAGTGGCGGCATCCCCGCTGATATTGGCATCGTGTCTATCAACGTTGGCACCGTGTACGCGGTTCAACAAGCGGTTATTGAAGGCAAACCGTTGACCTCTAGAATTGTGACGGTTACCGGTGAAGGGGTTAAAACGCCCCGTAATCTTGAAGTTCGCATCGGCACGCCCATTAACACCTTAGTGGACATGTGCGACGGCTACACCCCGTTCGCCGACCGACTCATTATGGGCGGCCCAATGATGGGCTTTGCTCTGCTTAACGATGAAATACCCATGGTGAAAGCAACCAACTGCATATTGGTGGCCAGCAAACACGAAGCGATTACCGAAAAACAGGCCATGCCGTGTATACGTTGCGGCCTATGCGCCAGTGCTTGCCCGGCAACGTTGTTACCGCAACAACTGTATTGGTTCAGCAAATCTGACCAGTTAGAAAAGGCCGAAAAACTGAACCTATTTGATTGTATAGAATGTGGTTGTTGTGACGTCGTATGCCCAAGTCATATCCCATTGGTACAACATTTCCGCTATGCTAAAAGCGCGTTAAAGGTACAAAATCATGAAAAGCATTTGTCCGACGTGGCGCGTGAGCGGTTTGAAGCACGTGAAGTGCGAATTGCTAGAAACAAAGCTGAGCGCGCTGAACGCTCGCGCAAGAAAAAAGCCGCGTTAAAAAGCAAACCCGCGAAAGAAGAAATTGAGGCGGCGATTACTCGTTCAAAAGAGAGAAAACAACGTTCAACTGAAGGTGAAAATTAAACCGTGCATTTTTTAACCTCCAACGCGCCCTTTATCGCCCCCCAAAATAGCATTCAAAAAATGATGCTATGGGTATTGCTCGCCTTATTTCCCGGCATTATCACCATGATTTGGCAATTTGGCTTTGGCGTGCTATTCAATATCGTTATTTGTGTTTCAACCGCGGTGCTCGCAGAAGCGCTGATGCTGTACCTACGTGGCCGACCCATTCTGCCTTTTGTTAGCGATTTAAGCGCCGTGGTAACCGGCCTGCTATTAGCACTCGCGCTGCCCACACTCGCCCCTTGGTGGATTCCCTTTATCGGTGCGATTATCGCTATCGTCATCGCTAAACATTTATATGGCGGTCTGGGTTACAACCCGTTTAACCCAGCAATGATTGCTTTTGCGGTGTTGATGGTGTCGTTTCCCAAAAGCATGACGGTTTGGACATTGCCCTACTCATTACTACCCAGCGGCGCACATCTTTCCGACACCTTCTCGTTCGTTTTTGGCTCCCCACCTGCAAAAGAAGTGATTGACGCAATGACCGCCGCCACGCCATTAGACGAGATGAAAACCCAATTAGGCTTAAGTCAAACGGTATCTGAAATTCGTTCCGCCTCTATTTTCGGCAGCCTATCTGGCACAGGTTGGCAGTGGGTATCTATCGCCTATTTGGTCGGTGGTTTGCTGTTATTGTTCAAAAAAGTTATCAGCTGGCACATACCCGTCGGCGTACTCGCTGGCCTGTTCGTTATGAGCTTAGCTTTTTACCTTTTCGAGCCCGGCGTATCTCCATCACCCACTTTCCACCTATTGAGCGGTGGCGCTATGCTCGGCGCGTTCTTTATTGCCACCGACCCGGTGACTGCCGCCACGACATTAAAAGGCCGGTTTATATACGGCGTGCTGATTGGTGCCTTAACGTATATTATCCGCACGTGGGGCGGCTACCCGGAGGGCATAGCCTTTGCCGTTATTTTAATTAACATGGCCGTGCCGCTCATCGACCATTACACTCAACCACGCGTGTACGGACACAAATAAGATGGCTGACAATTCATCATTCATGATAAAAGCCGGTTGGGTACTGGGGCTATTCTCACTGGTTGGCATTGGGCTTGTTTCCATCACCCATTCGCTTACGCACGAGAAAATTGCCGAAAACGAACGCCTCTTCGTACTAAAGAATTTACGCGAACTGGTGCCCGATAACTTACACGATAACGATTTATTAGCTGACACACTCGTCGTCTCAGACGATAATTTTTTTGGCAAAAATACCAACGTTACTATTTACCGCGCGACAAAAGATAATCAGCTGATCGCCGTTATTGCCACCCCCACCGCGCCCGATGGCTACAGCGGTTCGATAAAACTACTCGTTGCGATTAAGGAAAACGGTGAACTATTAGGTGTTCGAGCCGTCTCACACCATGAAACACCGGGTTTAGGAGATGCCATTGATACCAACAAAAGCGATTGGGTTTATGACTTTACTGGCCGCACATTAAACAACCCAAGCGTAAAGTACTGGCGAGTAAAGCGCGATGGTGGAGAGTTTGACCAGTTTACGGGCGCGACCATTACGCCGCGAGCGGTCGTCAAAGCCGTGTTAAAAACATTACAATACTACCAAGCGAATAAAGCTAGCTTAACAACAGCCTTGAAAGTAGCCAATGAATAGTTACACACACATTTTAAAAAATGGCCTTTGGACTAACAACCAAGCCTTTGTTGCGCTATTAGGTTTGTGTCCCTTATTAGCCGTCAGCAATACCGTTATTAACGGTTTGGGGCTGGGAATAGCCACCACCATCACGCTGATATTATCGAACACCATCGTCTCTACTATTCGCCATCAAGTCGGTAGCGAAATTCGATTACCCGTGTTTGTGTTGATAATTGCATCGATTGTGACGGCAATTGAACTGATAATGAATGCTTTTTTCTACGAGCTGTATTTGATACTGGGCATTTTTATTCCGCTGATTGTCACCAACTGCGCCATTATTGGCCGCGCTGAAGCGTTTGCCTCGAAAAATCCGATAGGCGAATCTGCTGTTGACGGCTTTGCGATGGGGCTTGGTTTTACCGCCGCGCTGGTTATTTTAGGGGCAATACGTGAAGTACTCGGCTCTGGTACGTTGTTTGCCAATGCGCATTTAATGTTTGGCGAAGCCGCTAGAGACATGACCCTTCACGTTATCAACGACTACGAAGGTTTCTTATTAGCCATCTTACCGCCCGGAGCTTTTATTGGCTTGGGCTTATTAATCGCACTGAAAAATGTTATCGACAAGCGATTGGCCAAACCCGTCGAGCAAGTTATCACGGTTACTTTAGAGCCTAAAAAGGCTTAATTACAATCTTTTGAGCAGCATTACTACCTCATTCGAATCGTCAGATTACAAGCCAAAGTCCGTACTGCTTTTTGTTGTCAGCTCCATCGTTGCGCACCTACTGCTTGCTGCATTCATCTATAAAACAGGTGTTTTTTCTACTGAAGACATTGATAGCATACCGAGCAAAACCATCAGTATTGCATTAACTGAAGCGACGCCTATTCAACCACCACAACCGGTTGAACCGCCCAAGCCTAAAACAGTCGAAAAAAAGCGCATCGTCACGCAAGCACCGTCACCGAAAAAAGTATACAAAAAACCTGACACCGTTAAAAAAACGCCAAAACCATTACCGCCAGTGGTTAAAAAGCAGGCCACCTCATTACCACTGCCTTCGCCTGTTAAGCAGCCTGTGGTTTTTTCATCGCCACAACCCACCTATCAACCCAAGCCAAAGTACCCCGCCATTGCAAGACGTCGTGGCATTCAAGGCACTGTTCTTTTTGAAATTTCGGTTGCTAACAACGGCCATGTCAACAACGCGATTATTATTCAATCGTCCGGTTCTTCTGCGCTAGATCGGGCCGCTGCCAAAGCAATTAAAACGTGGCAATTCCCAGCCAGCAAGTTCAACTCGCTAACGCCGTTTAAACAACGAATTGAATTCCGACTAAACGGTTATTAGGCCCAGGCCTGCCACACGGGGTCACAGTTTTTTGGAAAAGCCGCCATCGACCCAATATCACTCCATTGGCTTACCTGATGAAAATCTGAACCGCACGAGGCCAATAAGCCTTTCTCCCGACACAGTTGAGCCAGTTGCCCCGTGTCATTATTACTTTGCTGGCCAGACACCACTTCCATTCCCCGCCCGCCTGCTTCAATAAAGTCGTCTAAAAACAGCCTTAGCTTGGTTCTCGTCATTTTATATTTTAAAGGGTGAGCCAAAACCGCTACACCACCGGCCTCAGTTATCCACTGAACAATCGTTGGTAACTCTGCCCAACACTGCTTCACATCCCCCATTTTTCCATCGCCCAAGTATTTTTTAAAGGCCGCTGACATGTTTTTAACCGCCCCTATTTCCACTAAATGCTGTGCGAAATGTGGGCGTCCTACATTCACCTGTTGCGCCAATTCTTTAACGCGCTCAAAATCAACTGCCACCCCAGCTTTTATCAACCGTTTACAAATTAACTCGGCTCGTTCTTCACGCGCTTTTTCTTGCTGCGCAACGCCTTCAAGAATGGACGGGCTATCGAGTTGCAAATTTAAACCCACAATATGAATGCCGATACCCCGCCATTGCGTTGAAAACTCAATGCCTGGAATAATCGTTAAGCCATCCCCCGCCATATCGACGACATCGCTATAGGCACCAAGGGAATCGTGGTCGGTAATTGACAATACCGTCACACCATTTGCCTTCGCGCGCTCGACTAATTCAATCGGGCTTAACGAGCCGTCCGACACCAAGGTATGTGAATGTAAATCTATTTTCGTCATATTGATTAGTTTACACCTTGGCCATGCCTAGAATGTTAAAATCCCCGTTTACTCAATAACCTGATAGCCCATTATGAAGATTACTAAAGACGCCGTTGTTTACTTCCATTACACTTTGAAAAATGATGAGGGCGAGGTTATTGAGCAATCTGATAGCAAAGAACCAACCGCTTACCTACAGGGCCATGGCGGCATGATTCGTGGCGTACAACTGGCACTAGAAGACAAGCAAGCCGGCGATAAATTTGGCGTTACCGTGCACCCACAAGAAGGTTATGGCGAACGCGTTGACGATTCAATACAAAGCGTGCCGGTTAAACACTTGATGGGCTCTAAAAAATGGCGTCCCGGCATGATTGCCACAGTGC
>JBDOOJ010000089.1:0-42910 GCA_039830885.1 Cycloclasticus sp. | reverse complement strand
TGGAAGACCCAGCGTCGGATATTAAATACTTGCTGACCAATATTGAAGCGTTCCATACCGAGCAAGCAGACTTATTTAAAGTGTATACCAACGTGGCGTATATTCGACATCGTCAGCAACATGAACGCACAGAACACGTGGGCGCAAGAATTGATTTGTTGCGTAAAGTGGGTGATAAGTTTCAACTAGTGCGCCGTAAAATTGTTTTAGATGCACGAGTAACAGTAGATAAGAATTTATATTTCTTTGGTTAGAATCCTGCGATATTTTAATCTCCTCCCCAAGAAGGGGGAGGGCTAGGGTGGGGGTGAAATGCCAGAATGTAAGCGATTCACATATTCAAGCTTACAACCCCACCCCAGCCTTCCCCCTGAATAAGAGGCAGGAATGAAAAGTTTGAACGAGTGATTTAACATTAATAAAAGAGGAAACAAAAAATGGTAAAAGTTACAGAACTAGGCTACATGGGCTTCAATGTCACCGATTTAAACGCGTGGCGTGAATTTGCAACTAAATGCGTAGGCATGGAAATTGAAGAAGGCGAGAGTGATGATCGTTTCTATTTAAGAATGGATGCGCATCACTACCGATTTGCCATTCATCAATCAAATGAAGATGATTTGGCGTATTCGGGTTGGAGAGTATCAGGCCGTGAAGAATTTGAAGCGATGCAACAGCAATTAAGCGATGCCGGCATTGATTACCAAGTGGCGTCAGAAGCAGAAGCAGAAGAACGTTTCGTATTGGGTTTGTTAAAGTTACAAGACCCTTCAGGCAACGCAACGGAAATCTTTTACGCACCGCAAGTTGATGTGATGAAGCCTTTCCACCCTGGCCGCCCAATGCACGGTAAGTTTTTAACGGGTGATCAAGGTGTTGGTCACTTTATTATTCGCTCTATGGACGATGAAGCCATGTATCAATTTTATTCATTGTTGGGCTTAAGAGGTTCGGCGGAATATAAATTAAAGTTGCCGAATGGCATGACAGCTAAACCGACGTTTATGAGCTGTAATGATCGCCAGCATTCATTGGCATTTGGTTTAGGCCCTATGGATAAAAGAATCAATCACCTTATGTTGGAATATACGGAGTTTGATGACTTGGGCCTTGCGCATGACACGATTCGCCAAGAAGGCATTGATGTGGCCATGCAATTGGGTAAACACTCAAATGACCAAGCGTATACCTTCTATTTCGCAACGCCATCAGGTTGGTTGTTAGAGCTTGGGCACGGCGCGCGTCATACGCTAAAAGATCAAGAATATTATGTGGGCGATGTGTTTGGCCACAGACCAGAAGCTAAAGGCTATGGTATGGATATCGATTTGTAAGAAAGTAGTACCAATAAAGGCTAAAAAGGGCGCTTCGGCGTCCTTTTTATTGCCAGTTAGCTGAAGAATGTAATTTTGATGAGTATAAGCGAAAAAAAGCCCATTTTAACGGGCGTAAAACAACCGTTAAAATGGGCAAGTATTCGAGAGGGGAAGTCTCTGAGTTATATACTCTTATTGATAATAAGAGGTCTTACTAAATCAAAACAGCGGCTATAACAGCTAAACTGCGTAATGATTATTAAAGTGCTGAGTTTTTAGCTAATACGATATCGCTTTTTACAGGAAGGTCTAATTCCATTGCATAGTCTTCAGCATAAGTACGTTCGTCAGTTGCTGCAGTTACAGCGTGAGTTGTTGGTAATATAACTTCCAGTGAATAATCAGATGCATAAGTTTGCTCATCAGATGTTTCAGTTGTATAGCTACTAGCCGTGGGTGCTAACACTTCCATTGAGTATTCTTCAACATCTGAATTTGCGTATGCAACGCCAAGTGTTAATACGTTAAGTGTAAGTGCAGCAGTTAAAGTTTTTAATGTGTTCATGTTCGTCTCCGTTTCGTTAAGTTCGAGAGTAGTCTATATTCAAATACAGAATATGCAAAGAGCAAAAAGGAATAAGAGATGGGCTTTCTTATGCTGTTTATTACAATAGCCATATAAATCAATGATTAACAGATATAATTTTTTGTAATTTAAGAAAAAATAATCAAAATTAATTATTAATTGCTGTTTCAAAAGGTCGTTAGGTTTAATTTCCTTGTATATGCGAAGTTAAAATTTGACAGTCATCAGTAGTAGGGATAAATTCAATGCCTAAATCAATAATTGGAAAAGTGATGGATTCAAATATCCCCATGCCAGATGAGCGCGGTTATTTCGGTGAGTACGGTGGGCAAATTATTCCGCCTGAGTTAATCGTTATCATGGATGAGATTAAAGATGCGTATCTTGAAATTTCTCAAACCAAAGCTTTCCAAGACGAATTAAACGACCTCTATGCTAATTATGTTGGTCGCCCCAGCCCAATTTATTATGCAAAACGTCTCAGCGAAAAACTGGGTGGCGCAAAAATATTCCTTAAACGCGAAGACTTAAACCATACCGGTGCGCACAAAATTAATCATTGCTTGGGTGAGGCTTTATTGGCCAAGCATATGGGCAAAACGAAGGTGCTGGCAGAAACCGGCGCGGGTCAACACGGCGTAGCCTTAGCCACAGCTTGTGCCTTAGTCGGTCTTGATTGTGAAATTCATATGGGCGCAGTAGATATTGCAAAAGAACACCCAAACGTCACCAAAATGAAGATATTGGGTTGCACGTTGATTGAAGTAACACGCGGCACTCAAACATTAAAAGACGCAGTCGATAGCGCCTTTGAAGAATATTTAAAAGACCCCGTTAATTTCATTTATGCCATCGGTTCAGTGGTTGGGCCGCACCCTTTCCCAATGATGGTGCGAGACTTTCAAAGCATTGTAGGCAAAGAGTCGCGCGAGCAATTTCTGCAACAACAAGGCAAGCTGCCCGATGTGATTACAGCATGCATCGGCGGTGGTTCTAATGCCATAGGCATGTTCACCGAGTTCTTAGATGACGATGCGGTGAAATTAGTAGGAGTGGAACCTGCGGGCCGTGGGCTGGATACAGACGACCACGCGGCAACCATGACCAAAGGCGTAAAAGGGGCCTTGCATGGGTTTGAATGTTACAACTTGCAAGATGAGAACGGCGAAGCCCTTCCCGTTTACTCAATCGCCTCTGGTTTGGATTACCCCGGCGTTGGCCCGCAGCATTGTTTATTAAAAGATTTAGGGCGGGTTGATTATGTGGTCGTAGATGATGATGAATGTGTGGATGCGTTTATGACGCTCTCACGCGTGGAAGGTATAATTCCAGCGCTCGAAAGTGCTCATGCGGTGGCTTATGCGATGAAAATTGCGGTTGATATGTCGCCGGAGCAGACTATTTTGGTGAATTTGTCTGGGCGTGGTGATAAGGATGCGGATTTTATTGCGGATAGATTGGGGTTATAGTTTTTATTACTGCCGTAAGGGCGTTCATTTCTTTTGCGCGGCCAAAAGCACCCACGGCATAAGCCTCATTTTCAGATAAAAACAATCTGCAATTCGGCTAAAAACAGAACCTAAGGAACTACCGCACAAATGGCGATAAAAGTGAGGGGTAAGTCAAAAGAAGATGGTTTTGACTTTCAACCCATTACCTTCACTTCTCTCATTTAATTTAAGCTAGCGATTTATTCTCAAAACATATTTGAGCGGGGCAAAGTTGACATGTTAATAACGTATGCGAAGCCTAATGAATACGGTTAATGTGTTATTCGAAATGAAACGGAGGTGATTGCAGCAATACAGATGCTTTGGAGCAATGAAGTTTCCTTACACAACAAACACGGTATTAAAAGCGATAGGAGTAGCCTACGTGGCGGTAACAGTTATTGGTTTTTTGGCATCAGGCGATATGTTATTAGGCATCATTCATATTAACGAAGCTGACCGTTGGTTACATCTAGTTTTGGCCGCTGCAATTCTTGGCTCAGGGTTTATTTTCCCAAACCAAAAACAGTTACAGGAATAGGGAAAAATTTATAGCACTAATTTAAGAATGTGATTTTAGGGGCTGCCTGCTTTTTTAGAGGTAGCCCTTTCTTTTAGCTAAAATAAAACGGCAAAATGTAAAAAGGAAAAGTCGTCTGGTTTGGATTCAACTAGATTCTATTCTCGTCACTGAAATAGAGGCTCCTTCCTAGTGCGGTTAAACGAGAGCTTGAAGGCTTAATAAGGTAGTTCGAGTGCATTACACAAATAATCCATTAAATCATTAGCGGCCTTATAACGTTTACGAACAATTTTAACCAAGTCAGGGCTTATTATGTCTTCTTGGCTAAGTGGGTGGATGGCGATAAAGTCTTTGCGTTTTAAATCGTTAATCATCGGGTGATCTTTTGCGTACCCGCGTGGGTAGGTTTTAAGTGAGTCACCGGAAAATGAGTAGAGCCGTTTGAAGGTTTTGTTTTCTGTTAGTTGTTTCCAGGCGTTTGGGCTATCACTGATCATTTCTCGAATTTTGCCGAGTGCTTTGCTGTCGGGGCGCCATATTCCAGCGCCTACAAAACATTCTTGCGGTGATATGTGCAGGTAAAAACCCGGTGCGTGTACGTCCTTTCCTGCTACGTGTCTAAATTGAATACCAATATTTGTTTTATAGGGCGTTTTGTCTTTGCTAAACCGTGCATCTCGGTAAACGCGCATTAGCGAGCCACCGGTTTTTTTTGAAATAGCAGTAAAGCTTGGTGATAACGATTCAATACTTGGCCGCATCGCTTCAATAAAATCTAACGCTGGCGAACGAACGTGGTCTTCATATAAGGGTTTGCGCTCGTTAAACCATGGGCGATTGTTGTTATTGGCCAGTTGATTTAAAAAATCAAAGGTCTGCTGGTTAAAGAAAGATGGCTGCATTGTCGTTGCCCCGTATATGATTTAAAGCATGGCTTGTTTGTTAGTTGAAGATATAATAACCTTAATAACTAAATATTTACGGCATAAATCATTTGGGGTAGGAATGACTAGTTTTAATATAAAAATCAGCGAACAAGAGTTTGAGTTTAAATGCGAAGAGGGTGATACTTTTTTGCGTGCAGCGCTTCGTGCTGGCTTGGGTATGCCGTATGAGTGTAATTCTGGTGGTTGTGGTAGCTGTAAGGTTGAAATTCTTGATGGTGAAATTAATGACGTTTGGCCAGATGCGCCAGGCCTTTCGCCTCGCGATATTAAAAAAGGCCGCAAGCTAAGTTGCCAGTGTATTCCAACGAGCGACTGTGAAATTAAGGTGCGCTTGAACCATGAAGCAATGCCGATTCATAAGCCAATTAAGTTAAAAGCTACGTTGTTCCAAATTAATACATTAACGGATGATATGGCTGAGTTTTGTTTTAAAACAGAACATGCGGCAAAATTTGAACCAGGCCAATTTGCTTTATTAGATTTCCCCGGCGTTGTTGGTTCACGCGGATACTCAATGAGTAATTTACCGAATGAAGCTGGTGAGTGGAATTTCATCATTAAACAAATGCCGGGTGGTAGTGCTACGGGCAAGTTGTTTGAAGAATATAAAGTGGGCGATGAAATTGTTCTTGATGGCCCTTATGGTTTGGCGTATTTAAAGCCAGAAATTCCTCGCGATATTGTTTGTGTGGGCGGTGGTTCAGGTTTATCACCAGAAATGTCTATTATTAAAGCAGCAGCGAAAGATCCGCGTTTGACAGACCGTAATATTTACCTGTTCTACGGTGGTAGAGCGCCTAAAGACATTTGCACGCCAGCGCTTATTGAAGCTGATGATGATATGCGCGGTAGAATTAAAAACTTTAATGCAGTGTCAGATGCTGATGCAGCAAAAGCAGCAGGTTGGGATGGTGAAGTAGGGTTTATTCACGAATTATTAGCCAAAACATTGGGTGATAAGCTGCCAGAGCATGAGTTTTATTTTTGCGGCCCACCACCAATGACCGATGCGTTAACCCGTATGTTGATGATGGAATATAAAGTTCCATTTGACCAAATCCATTATGATCGTTTTTATTGAAAATTAATTAAGAGTTTAAAATATGAGTAATTTAGTCACGCTGTGTAAAACAGATGAAGTTAAAGAAGAAGCACCGATTTCTGTTACGCCGGAAGGCTTTCCAGGTTTAGCGGTGTACGTATTTGAAGGTGAGTACTTTGTTACCGATAATTTATGTACGCACGGCATGGCGATGTTGACCGATGGTTATCAAGATGGCGAAGAAATTGAATGCCCGTTCCATGGTGGTGCGTTTTCAATTAAAACAGGTGAGGCGACATCGTTTCCTTGCCAAATAGCAATCAAGAGCTATCCGGTAACGATTGAAGATGGCAATATTTGCATTGCGGCAGCATAAATAAAACGGATGCAAAATAGCATAAAATTTTATTTTGATTTAATGAGCCCATTTAGTTATTTGGCTCATGTAAAACTGCCCGACTTAGCGCGCAAGTATGACTTGTCTGTGGCGTATCATCCGATGGATATTCCACAAGCAAAAATGGCTGCGGGTAATTACGGCCCTTCTAACCGTGAAGTGCCGTCAAAAATAAAAGTGATGTTAGCCGACTTAAAACGCTGGGCTAAGCATTACGATGTGCCATTTACATTCCCTAAAAACTTACAAGTGGAGCTTTGGAATGTAGGTGTTTTATTCGCTATCGAAAAAGGCGAAGAAGAGGCTTATGTTAACGCCGCGTATGCAAAAATTTGGGGTGAAGGTTGTGACCCGACCGATATGACAGAATTACAGCAAGTAGCTGAAAGTCTGGGTTGGGATGTTGAAGAATTTACCAGTTTTGTACAGTCAAACGAAGCGCAGACAGCGTTCAGAAAAGCTTGTGTACAAGCGCATCAAGCGGGTGTGTTTGGCGCACCGATTATGATGTTAGATGACGAAATTTGGTGGGGTAATGATCGCTTTGATTTTATTGAAGAGTACCTGCAGCAACGTTAGCCTAAAGTTCCTTTAGCATTTGAATATGCTGAATACCCGCTTCATCAAAAGGTGAGCCTATTTTTATAAAACCCACTCGTTCATAAAAACCTGCTGCGTCCATTTGCGCATGACAAGTGACAGACATCATTCCTTGGTTTTTCGCATGGTCACAAATTGAGGTGACTAATAATAGGCCAGCCCCAGTTCTTCTATGCGATTTTAAAACCGCCATACGCCCTAACTTCCCTTGGTTATTGAGTCTTGCTGTTGCAATGGCGGTGTTTTGTGCATTTAGGACGATGAAGTGCCAATTATTTTCATCGTTCGCGTCGAGCTCTATTGAAGCCGGAACGCCTTGCTCCAAGACAAATACCTCCAAGCGAATAGGGCTGGCGAGAGCCTGCATAGCCGACCATGAGCCCTGGGATACACTGTATGTAGTCACTAAGGGATGGCGACCTCGGTGACGAGTACGGTAGAAGCATTTTGTCCTTTGCCGCTTGAGTTTTGTAGCTGCAAACGGTGCTCTGTAACAGCGGGTAAAATCGCTTGGATATCTTCAGGGTAAACGCTGTCTCGCCCATCAATAAGCGCCCATGCCTTAGCCGCATGAATAAGCGCTATGCCGGCTCTAGGTGAGAGGCCTTGCGAAAACAGTGGAGATGTTCGTGAACATTCCAGCAGGGCTTGAACATAAGCAACTAATGGTTCGGCAACATGGACGTCAGACACCTGAGCTTGTAGTTCTTTCAGCTGTTCAAGAGACATCGCCGGTTGCGCCGCCTGTAGTTTCGAACGCGTATCGACACCGGTTAGCAGTTTTTTTTCTGATGCGGCATCTGGGTAGCCAATGGATAAGCGCATTAAGAACCGGTCCAGTTGAGATTCTGGCAGTGGGAAGGTGCCGATTTGTGTTTCTGGATTTTGAGTGGCGATGACGAAAAACGGTTCTGCCATCAAATAGGTTTTTTTCTCGATGGTAACCTGCCGCTCCTCCATTGCTTCCAACAAGGCACTTTGTGTTTTAGGGGTGGCGCGATTTATTTCATCAGCCAAAACAAAGGATGAAAACACGGGGCCCGGATGGAACTCAAAACTATTATTATCACGATCAAAAATGCTGGAACCAAGAATGTCAGCAGGTAATAAATCGCTGGTAAATTGGATGCGTTGAAAATCAAGTCCAAGTAATTTAGCCAGTGTATGAGCCAAGGTCGTCTTACCAACACCAGGAATATCTTCAATCAGTAAGTGGCCGTTAGCGAGCAGGAAGTAAGAGATAGCTTAATGCTAGTTTCTTTGCCTAAAATAATAGTGTTTGCTTGGGCTAGAAAGTTTTGTATGGCGGCGGACATAGGTAAGCAACTCTTTTGGTGAGGGACTAACTAATTCTAGCAAAAATAACTGCCATGACTGTTGGTACATTAACTAAAATGATTAGAAAATGTTAAAATCAACAAGTTACGGTTAAATATACAGACTTATGGAACATCCAAATACATATGACGTCATCGTTGTTGGTGGCGGTCATGCCGGTACAGAAGCGGCTTTGGCGGCAGCGCGTACGGGCGTTAAAACCTTATTGCTCACGCAAAATATAGAAACCCTCGGGCAAATGAGTTGCAACCCGGCGATTGGTGGCATTGGTAAAGGTCACCTGGTTAAAGAAGTGGATGCATTGGGTGGCGTTATGGCGCGCGCAACGGATAAGGCGGGCATCCAATTTCGTACGTTAAACTCCAGCAAAGGCCCGGCAGTGCGCGCAACACGTGCGCAAGCAGACCGCTTATTGTATAAACATGCGGTAAGGGAAACGTTAGAAAACCAGCCGAATTTGAGTTTGTTTCAACAAACCGTATCGGACTTGATTGTTGAAAATAACAGCGTTCAAGGTGTGCTGACGCAAATGGGTCTTAGTTTTATGGCGTCCACGGTGGTGCTAACAGTCGGTACGTTTTTGGGCGGGCGAATTCATATTGGGCTAGAAAATTATGAAGGCGGACGCGCGGGTGATGCGCCTTCAAATGCATTATCCGAACGCTTACGCGCCCTGCCCTTTAATGTTGATCGTCTGAAAACAGGCACGCCGCCACGAATTGATGGCCGCAGTATCGATTTTAGCGTGATGGAAGAACAGCCGGGCGATAAGCCCTTGCCCGTATTCTCTTATATGGGTTCGGTTGCCGATCACCCTAGACAAATCTCGTGTTACATCACTCGCACTAACGAGCAAGGACACGACATTATTCGCTCAGGTTTGGATCGTTCACCGATGTATACCGGGGTTATCGAAGGTGTTGGCCCACGTTACTGCCCGTCTATTGAAGACAAAGTGATGCGGTTTGCGGATAAAAACTCACACCAAATATTTGTCGAGCCAGAAGGGCTAACGACCACTGAAGTGTATCCCAACGGTATTTCAACGAGTCTACCGTTTGATATTCAATACGCCTTTATTAAAACGATTAAGGGGTTTGAACATGCGCATATCGTGCGCCCAGGTTACGCGATTGAGTACGACTTTTTTGATCCGCGAGATTTAAAATCATCATTAGAAACGAAGCACATGCCAGGCTTGTTTTTTGCGGGGCAAATTAACGGCACAACGGGTTATGAAGAAGCCGCGGCGCAGGGGTTGATTGCAGGCTTAAATGCATCGCGTCAGTCACAAGACCTAGAGCCTTGGTGCCCGCGGCGAGACGAAGCCTATATTGGCGTGATGATTGATGATTTGGTGACCAATGGTACGTTAGAACCGTACCGTATGTTTACCAGCCGCGCAGAATACCGTTTGTTATTGCGTGAAGATAATGCAGATTTAAGGTTAACGGAGCTGGGTTATAAAATGGGTTTGGTTGCTGAAGATCAATGGCGCGCGTTTAGTGTTAAGCGAGAGGCTGTTGAGCAAGAACAGGCGCGGCTGAAATCATCTTGGTTGCATCCTAAAACGGCTGCGTCGGAAGAGGCGACAGGCTTTTTGAAAGCGCCATTGCAACGCGAAGCTAACTTGCTAGAGTTATTGCGTCGGCCCGAAGTTAAATACCACCATATTGCTAATTTAACAGGGCATGAAAGCACGGTTGAAGATGCGTCTGTTAGAGCACAAGTCGAGATTCAGGCGAAATATTCCGGCTATATTGATCGTCAACAAACAGAAATAGCGCGTTCGTTACGCTACGAGGGGATGTCGTTGGCGGGGGATATGAACTACCAGAAGGTGCCGGGTTTGTCTTCGGAAGTGATTGAAAAATTGGGTAGGCACAAACCAGAAACGCTAGGCCAGGCAGGTCGAATACAAGGGGTTACGCCGGCTGCTGTGTCGTTATTACTCGTGCACCTTAAAAAGAAAAGCGCTTAACTATGTTCAATGAGTCTCGTCATGCCCAATTAGGGCAAGGATTGCGTGCAATGAATATCTCTTTGCCGTCGGAAAGTGAAGAGAAGCTGATTGATTTTTTACGCATGATGGTGAAATGGAATCGTGTGTATAACTTGTCGGCTATTAATGAGCCGGAACAGATGGTAACGTTGCATTTATTGGATAGTTTGGCGGTGTTGCCGTTCTTGCATGGCAAGCGCTGTATTGATGTAGGCACCGGCGCCGGTTTGCCGGGCATACCGCTGGCAATTGCTGCGCCGGCGCTCGATTTTACATTGCTGGACAGTAACTCCAAGAAAACGCGGTTTATTCAGCAGGCGTGTGTAGAGCTAGGTCTTAAAAACGTGTTGCCATTACATGAGCGCGTGGAAAAGTATCAGCCAACACAAAAATTTGATACGGTAACGGCTCGCGCATTTACCGCCATGCCAGATTTGCTGAGTAAAACGAGGCATTTATTGAACGAAGGCGGTAAATTATTGGCAATGAAGTCGAAGGAAACAGAGGCTATTTCACGCGAAGATTATCAGTTTAACAGCGTCGAAACGCTGTGTATTCCAAACCTTGAGGCAACCAGAAGCCTTGTTATTTATACGGCAATTTAGCCAAAGCAAAGAGGGCAGTTTTAGTGGCAAGAATAATAGCGGTTGCTAACCAAAAAGGTGGAGTTGGCAAAACCACAACGACAATAAATCTAGCGGCGTCGATGGCAAAGCTTGGCCGGCGTGTGTTGTTGATTGATATGGACCCGCAAGGCAACGCAACCATGGGTTGTGGTGTAAATAAGTCACAGGTTGAGCTGTCTAGCTATGATGTATTAGTTGAAGGGTGTGACCCGGTCAGTGCGATAGTTAAGCAAGAAAAAATCAAATTAGACGTTTTGCCGAGCAACATTGATCTTACGGCGGCAGAAGTTCATTTGCTGGCAATTGATCATCGAGAAAGCCGATTAAAAAATGCCATTGATAAAATGTCCGCCGTATATGATTATGTGTTTATCGATTGTCCGCCATCAATGAACATGCTGACTATCAATGCATTGGTTGCGGCTGATAGTGTATTGGTGCCGATGCAGTGTGAGTATTTTGCGCTTGAAGGTTTGTCTTCTTTAATGGATACGCTTAAGCAGGTTCGCGAGTCTGTTAATGCGAAATTAAGCTTGGAAGGTCTGTTAAGGACAATGTTTGATGGCCGTAGTCGATTAACGCGCGATGTTAGCGATCAATTAACAACGCATTTTTCAGACAGGGTGTTTGATACAGTGATACCCAGAAACATTCGCTTGGCTGAGGCGCCTAGTTTTGGCTTACCAGCCATTTATTATGATAAGAGTTCGCGTGGTGCAATGGCCTATATGGATTTAGCGCGCGAACTTGATAAAAAATACAATTAGGACTGATTATGGCAATAAAAAGAGGGTTGGGTCGAGGGTTAGATGCGTTATTAAGTCAATCGACCAGTAATGCTGATAAAAAGACAACGGATACCTTGCCAATAGAGTTGTTGCAGCGGGGTAAATACCAGCCTAGAACGGAGTTTGATCCCGTTCAACTTCAAGAGTTGGCAGATTCAATCGGTGCACAAGGGATTATTCAGCCGATAGTGGTGCGCCCTATTTCCAGCAAAAATTATGAAATCTTGGCAGGTGAAAGGCGATGGCGTGCTGCCCAGATGGCAGGGCTTCAAGATGTATCAGTTGTTATCAAACACGTAGACGATCGTTCGGCGATAGCTATTTCGTTAATTGAGAACATACAACGTGAGGACTTGAATACGCTAGATGAATCAGAAGCGTTGCAGCGCTTAATTAGCGAATTTGAAATGACGCATCAGCAAGCAGCGGATGCGGTTGGGCGCTCTCGGGCGGCAGTCAGTAATTTACTACGGTTGCTAGATTTGTCCAAAAGCGTTAAAAGCTTGCTCCGAGAAGGGCAGCTTGAGATGGGTCATGGCAGGGCGCTATTGGCGCTAGATGAGAGCGAGCAAATAGCAGCAGCAAAAAAGGCAGCCAGCCTGGGCTTGTCCGTTCGTGCAACAGAGGCGTTGGTTAAGAAGGTATTGAAAGGGGGGTCTTTGACACCAGTAAAAAGCGTAAAAGATCCAGACGTTGCTAGGTTGCAATATAACCTGTCGGAAAAACTCGGAGCGAAGGTAGATATAAGCCATGACAACAAAGGCGCGGGGAAAATAATCATCCACTATTCAACGCTTGATGAATTAGAAGGTGTTCTCGGGCACCTGAAATAAACTTGACTGTGCAGTGCAACAAATTTATAATGCCACCGATAATTTGGCTGGATTTATAAATTGAAGGCGCAAATAAAAATAATTAGTTACCAGTTAGCACTTATACTTATAGTTGCGGCGACAGTTGAAATTTTTAAACTAGAGCGGTTTGATTTAAAAGGAGTTCTCTATGGGGGCTCAATATCGATAATTGTGGCGATTGTCATGATGCTTCGAATAAATCAAGCGGCCAGAAAGGTTCTCCAAGGTAATCCGCAGGGGAATTTATATATTTATTTAGGCGCGATGGAGCGACTACTCGTCTCCGTGGCTCTTTTCGGGCTGGGGTTTGTGTGGCTTAAGTTAATGCCGCTCCCCATGATAACTGGATTAGTAGCGGGTCAACTCGGTTTTGCGATTGGCGGCTTTAAAACAAAAGATTAAAAGAGAGAGTTTATGTCAGGCGAAAACCTAACATCATCAGAATATATTAAGCATCACTTAACCAACTTAACGTATGGTCAGCATCCTGATGGTTCTTGGGGTATTGCGCATGGTTCAGAGGCTGCAAAAGAAATGGGCTTTTGGGCGCTTAATATCGACACCATGGCCGTTTCAGTTATTTTGGGCTTTGTTTTTATCTATTTCTTTCAGAAGGCGGCATCAACAGCAACCGCTGGTGTGCCAGGTGGTTTGCAGAACTTTGTTGAAATGATTATTGAGTTTGTCGATGACAGCGTAAAAGACAGCTTTAACGGTAAAAATCCACTAGTAGCTCCATTGGCGTTAACAATATTTGTTTGGATTATCCTAATGAATACGATGGATTTGGTACCAGTAGATTACTTGCCTCACTTGGCTTCAATGATGGGCGTTCCTTATTTAAAGGTCGTGCCAACAACAGACCCTAACCTCACCTTTGCAATGGCATTGGGCGTGTTTGTCTTAATTCTTTACTACAGCATTAAAATTAAAGGTGCTGGTGGCTTCTTCGCTGAGCTAGCGTTCCACCCATTTCCTAAATACTTAATGCCGTTTAACTTGTTCCTTGAACTGGTTAGTTTGATTGCAAAGCCTATTTCATTGGCATTACGTTTGTTCGGCAACATGTATGCGGGCGAAATGATCTTTATCTTAATCGCGTTATTACCACTAGGCGCACAATGGATGTTGGCTCTACCGTGGGCAATATTCCATATTTTGATTGTGATATTGCAAGCGTTTATTTTCATGACTTTAACAATTGTGTACCTCAGTATGGCGCACGAAGAAAGTCACTAGTTTTTGATTTATTTAATTAATTTATAACCTCAACAGGAGATTAAAATGGAAGAAGTAACAGGTTTATTATATATCGCAGGCGCATTAATGATGGGTCTTGGCGCTTTAGGTGCTGCCGTTGGCATTGGTATCTTAGGTGGTCGTTTTCTTGAAGGCGCAGCGCGTCAGCCTGAATTGATTCCTATGTTACGCACACAGTTCTTTATTGTTATGGGTCTTGTAGATGCTGTTCCAATGATTGCTGTTGGTATTGCTATGTACGTATTATTCGCGGTAGCTGGATAACTAACCCCCATTCGCGAATAAAGCAAAGGTAAGGTGCAAAAATGAATATTAATGCAACCCTGATTGGTCAAACAATCGCTTTTATCATGTTTGTATGGTTCTGCATGAAGTATGTGTGGCCGCCACTCATGGCAGCACTAGATGAGCGTAAAGCTAAAATAGTTGAAGGTTTAGCTGCTGCAGAACGTGGTGAAAAAGAACAAGAGTTAGCAGAAAAAAGAGCAACTGAAGTCATTCATGAAGCTCGCGCTGAAGCATCAGACATCATCAATCTAGCCAATGTACGTGCTGGAGAAATGGTTGAAGAAGCGAAAGGCAAAGCAGTTGAAGAAGCTGCTAAAGTTAAAAAAGGGGCGGAAGCTGAAATTGAGCAAGAAGTTGCCAGCGCAAGAGAGGTTCTTCGCGAGCAAGTGTCTGTTCTAGCCATTACAGCCGCTGAACAAATTATCAAAAGTGAAATTGATGTGAAGAAGCACAAGGCCATTATTGATGATATTAGCAGCAAGTTGGGCACAGCCTAATGGCAGAGCTAGCAGCATTGGCTAGACCCTATTCAGAAGCCGTTTATTTGATGGCAGAAGAAAAAGGTCAATTAGACCAGTGGTCAGACATGCTTGAGTTCTTAAATCAGGTGACGTCGGATAAGCTTTTAAAGCAATTTTCGGATAACCCTAAAGTATCAAAAAGTGCGCTTGAAAGCGCAATGCTTGATATTTGCCAAGGGCAAATGTCTGATGAGGGCTTAAACTTAATTAAGTTACTCATTAAGAATGATCGTTTGCAATTAGCGGGTGAAGTAGCCGAGCAATACGAAATTAAGAAAGCTGAGAAAAGCGGTGTATTGGACGTGACAGTCACATCAGCATTTCCGATGTCAGACGACGATAAAGAACAGTTAGCTAATTCTTTATCAGCGTCATATGGTAAACAAGTAAAAATAAGCGTTGAAGAGGATTCAAGCTTAATCGGCGGCATGGTAATACGTGTGGGCGATAAAGTAATTGACGGCTCTTTGAGTGGACAGATTCAACAATTAGCTAACAAGCTAAAATAGCAAAGGTAAAAACGATGCAACTAAATCCATCCGAGATAAGTGATCTTATCAAGAAAAAAATTGAAAGCTTTGATGTAGACGTAGAAGCTAAAACAGAAGGTACTATCGTCTCTTTAACAGACGGTATTGCTCGTGTACATGGCTTATCAGATGCCATGCAAGGTGAAATGTTAGAGTTCCCTGGCGGCACATTTGGTATGGCGCTTAACTTAGAAAGAGACTCCGTGGGTGTTGTTATCATGGGCTCTTACCTTCACCTTTCAGAAGGTGATACGGTTAAGTGTACAGGCCGTATTCTTGAAGTGCCGACAGGCGAAGCATTGCTTGGCCGTGTGGTTGATGCATTGGGCAACCCTATTGATGGCAAAGGCGCAATTGACGCTGAGTCTTCATCTCCAGTAGAAAGAATCGCACCGGGCGTTATTGCACGTCAATCAGTAGATGAGCCAGTTCAAACAGGCCTTAAGTCAATTGATGCGATGATTCCACTAGGCCGTGGCCAGCGTGAGTTAATTATTGGTGATAGACAAACCGGTAAAACAGCCATTGCGATTGATGCCATCATCAATCAAAAAGGCAAAGGCATTAAGTGTATTTACGTTGCCATTGGCCAAAAACAATCATCAATTGCAAACGTTGTTAAAAAGTTAGAAGAGCACGACGCAATGGCTCATACCATTGTTGTGATTGCGGGCGCTGCTGATTCTCCGGCACTACAGTTCATCGCTCCATACGCTGGTTGTGCGATGGGTGAATACTTCCGAGATAAAGGTGAAGATGCGCTAATCATATATGATGATTTAACAAAACAAGCGTGGGCATACCGTCAAATTTCATTGCTACTTCGCCGCCCTCCGGGTCGTGAAGCTTACCCAGGTGACGTTTTCTACCTTCACTCAAGATTGTTAGAACGTGCTTCGCGTATCAATGTTGCTGAAGTTGAAAAATTAACAAACGGCAAAGTAAAAGGTAAAACGGGTTCTTTAACAGCCTTACCCATTATTGAAACACAAGCGGGTGACGTATCTGCATTCGTACCCACTAACGTTATTTCTATTACTGACGGTCAGATTTTCTTAGAAACTGATTTGTTTAATGCGGGTATCCGCCCTGCTGTTAACGCGGGTTTGTCCGTGTCACGAGTCGGTGGCGCTGCGCAAACTAAAGCAGTCAAAAAATTAGGCGGTGGTACACGTCTAGATTTGGCTCAATATCGCGAATTAGCGGCGTTTGCTCAGTTTGCATCTGA
Source organism: Cycloclasticus sp. (assembly GCA_039830885.1). Lineage (GTDB taxonomy): Bacteria > Pseudomonadota > Gammaproteobacteria > Methylococcales > Cycloclasticaceae > Cycloclasticus. Next base: position 26,574 of record JBDOOJ010000089.1, on the reverse strand, counting down.
TTTGGATGATGCGACTAAAGCGCAAATTGATCGCGGTATTCGTGTGACTGAACTGATGAAACAAAATCAATACTCACCGTTAGGTGTGCCGCAAATGGCTATGTCATTATTTGCTGCCAATGAAGGTTTTATTGATGATGTAGAGGTAGATAAAGTCTTAGATTTTGAAGCTGCATTACACAGTTACATGGAAAGAGAAGAGGCTGAGTTAGTAGCTTCAATTGGTGATGAAGGGCACTACAACGACGACATTATTGCAGGCCTTAGATCTGGAATCGAAGCGTTTAAAAAGACTCAAACCTGGTAAGCGAGAAAAGCTATGGCCGTCGGAAAAGAGATAAAAACCAAAATCGCCAGCGTACAAAGTACGCAGAAGATTACGCGCGCGATGGAAATGGTTGCCGCAAGTAAGATGCGCAAAACTCAAGAGCGTGTATTAGCGGCACGTCCTTATGCAAAAAAGATGAGTCAAGTGATTCGTCATTTAGCACAAGCGAGCTCAGAGTATAAGCATGCTTATTTATCTGAAAGAGAAGTAAAGCGTGTTGGCGTTATTCTTGTCAGCAGTGATCGTGGCTTATGTGGTGGCTTAAACTCAAATTTATTTCGTAAATTTGTTAAGCAGCTTAAGGCATGGGATGACGAAGGTACTGAAGTAGTCATGGCTGCTATCGGCTCAAAAGGCGAAGCATTTTTAGGGCGCTTAGGTGGTGAGGTGCTAGGGTCAGTCACTAATTTGGGTGAAACACCTTCTATTGATGATCTCATTGGTGTGGTTAAAACCATGCTAAGTGCTTACGACGAAGGTAAGATTGATCGTTTCTACATAGCGCATAATGACTATGTAAACACGATGACTCAACAGCCAGAAGTGACGCAGTTATTGCCTGTGTACACGGAAAAGTTGGAAGAAGAATTGACGCATCATTGGGATTATATCTATGAGCCTGATGCGAAAGATGTACTTGATCAGTTATTGATTCGTTATATCGAATCTTTGGTTTATCAAGGCGTTCTTGAAAACAATGCTTGTGAACAGGCTGCTCGTATGGTCGCAATGAAAAGCGCGTCAGACAATGCAGGTGATTTGATCGATGAATTGCAGCTGATATATAACAAAGCAAGACAATCATCAATTACACAAGAACTATCGGAGATTGTTGCTGGTGCAGCAGCGGTCTAATACAGAATTTTAAATTAAGAATATTGAGGAACTGATATGAGCTCAGGTGTTATCGTTCAAATTATTGGCGCGGTTGTTGACGTGGAATTTCCACGCGATTCTATACCTAAGGTATACGACGCATTAATAATAAAGGAAGCAAGTCTTACTCTAGAAGTACAGCAACAAATTGGTGACGGCGTGGTGCGTTGTATTGCTATGGGTTCAACTGATGGTGTTAAGCGTGGCTTAGATGTCAGCAACACTGGAGATACCATTCAAGTACCCGTTGGCACTAAAACATTGGGTCGTATCATGAATGTTCTTGGCGAGCCGATTGATGAAAAAGGGCCGATTGGCGAAGAAGAACGCTGGGGTATTCATCGCGTTGCTCCAACATTTGAAGAACAAATTGCCTCAAGTGAAATTCTTGAAACGGGCATTAAAGTGATTGACTTGGTTTGCCCATTCGCAAAGGGCGGTAAAGTGGGTCTGTTTGGTGGTGCTGGTGTTGGCAAGACTGTTAATATGATGGAATTAATTCGTAACATCGCTATTGAGCACAGTGGTTACTCAGTATTTGCGGGTGTAGGCGAACGTACTCGTGAAGGAAACGATTTCTATCACGAAATGACCGATTCAAACGTTATTGATAAGGTGTCATTGGTTTACGGGCAAATGAATGAGCCCCCAGGAAACAGACTACGTGTTGCCCTAACAGGTTTAACAATGGCTGAAAAATTCCGTGCAGACGGCAGTGACGTTTTATTGTTTATTGATAACATTTACCGTTATACATTAGCCGGGACTGAAGTCTCTGCGCTATTAGGCCGTATGCCTTCTGCGGTGGGTTACCAACCAAACCTTGCTGAAGAAATGGGTGTGTTCCAAGAACGCATTACATCAACACGTGAAGGTTCTATTACGTCAATCCAAGCGGTTTATGTGCCTGCGGATGATTTGACCGATCCATCACCTGCGACAACATTTGCTCATTTGGATGCGACCGTTGTGTTGTCTCGCCAAATTGCTGAATTGGGTATTTACCCTGCGGTGGATCCATTGGATTCAACCAGTCGTCAATTAGATCCTTTAGTGATTGGTGAAGAGCATTACAGCGTAGCCCGTGGCGTACAAGGTACGTTGCAACGTTATAAAGAATTGCGCGATATTATTGCTATTTTGGGTATGGACGAATTGTCAGAAGAAGACAAATTATCTGTTACCCGTGCACGTAAAATTCAACGTTTCTTATCTCAACCGTTCTTCGTTGCTGAAGTATTTACCGGCTCTCCAGGCAAATACGTATCACTAAAAGATACCATTACAGGCTTTAAAGGCATTCTTAATGGTGAATATGATCATATACCTGAGCAATCATTCTATATGGCTGGCACGATTGAAGAAGTTGTTGAAAGACACGCAAAACAAGCGGCTTAATTAATAGCAAGGTACTGAAATGACCATGACAATTCATATAGACATCGTTAGTGCAGAGGCTTCAATTTATTCTGGTCTTGCAGAAATGGTGTATGCACCTGGCGAAATGGGTGAGTTAGGCATAGCGCCACGCCATGCACCGTTAGTAACGCGCCTTAAGCCAGGTGAAGTACGAGTAGATACTGGAACTGAAGAGTTGGATTTCTTTATTTCAGGTGGTATTCTTGAGGTACAGCCACACATTATTACCGTATTAGCGGATACAGCGATTCGTGCGGATGATCTCGATGAAGCGAAAGCATTAGAAGCTAAAAAACGTGCAGAAGATGCGTTAGCAGATAAATCTGCCAACATTGATTTTGCAAAAGCTCAAGCTGAATTGGCTGAAGCGGCTGCACAATTACAAGCGATTAGCAGATTGAGAAAAACACGCTAAGTCAGCTGTAATATTAGAAATATTAAGCCCGCCATTTGGCGGGTTTTTTTATACAACGTTAGTTGAATTAACGTCAAGATTTTAACCAGGATGAATGCAACTTATGCTCTTTGGGTATAAACTAACAGCAATATAATTATCACGACTTACATGAATATAAAAACAATTATTCTTGCTGCGGGTAAAGGCACGAGAATGAAGTCTAATAAAGCCAAGGTTTTACATAAAATAGCAGGCAAGCCGATGCTACAAAGAGTAGTAGAGTCGGTTGATGATTTAGCCGGTGATGTCATCGTTGTATATGGGCATGATGGTGAGCAAGTACAGCAGACGTTACAAGGCTTAGAGATTACGTGGGTTGAACAGAACAAGCAATTAGGGACAGGCCATGCCGTACAACAGGCAATGCCTCTGGTTAAACAAGATGACACCGTACTGATATTGTACGGCGACGTACCCTTAATAAAGGCCGAGACGCTGAAGAAGATGGTCAGTACCTTGAGTCACAAAACATTATCCTTACTCACGGTCAAGTTATCAGACCCGACGGGTTACGGGCGTATTGTTAGAAGCAACGACAATATTTGTAAAATTGTTGAACAAAAAGATGCGACGAAAGAAGAGCTGTTAATTAACGAAGTTAATACCGGCATGATGGCGGTTAATGGCGGCTTATTAGCAGGGTGGCTATCTGCGCTTAAGAATGACAACACCCAAAACGAATATTACTTAACTGACGTAATAGAAATGGCGGTGAATGATGGCGTGCAAGTTAACGCTTTCCATCCAGAAGATGAATACGAAGTACAGGGCGTTAATTCAAAATCTCAATTAAACCAGTTGGAACGACATTACCAAGGTAAATTGGCAGAACGCCTGATGGATGAAGGGGCAACGCTCGCTGATAAATCCAGATTAGATGTCAGAGGGAACCTGCATTTAAAAGGCTTGGACACCTTCATTGATATTAATAACGTGTTTGAGGGTGATGTGAGCCTAGGCGAAAACGTCATTATTGGACCAAATTGCGTGATTAGAAATGCTGTAATTGGTAGCAATACGGTGATAAAAGCAAATTCAGTGCTTGAAGACTGTATTGTAGGAAATGATTGCAATGTAGGGCCCTTTGCAAGGTTGAGGCCTGGCACAGAACTGGGTCATGGATCGATGGTGGGTAACTTCGTAGAAGTGAAAAAATCAAGGGTTGGTGAAGGCTCTAAAATAAGCCACTTAAGTTATATAGGTGATGCCGATATAGGAAAAGGTGTCAATATCGGCGCAGGCACAATTACGTGCAATTACGACGGCGTGAATAAATTCAAAACGGTGATTGAAGATGGCGCGTTTATTGGGTCGGGCACTCAATTGGTCGCACCGGTTACCGTAGGAAAAGGCGCGACGTTAGGTGCGGGAACTACGTTATCCAAAGACGCGCCAGCAGACACACTAACCGTGACACGAGCCAAACAATTAACATTAAAAAGCTGGAAGAAACCAACAAAGGAATGATATGTGTGGAATAGTTGGCGCGTTAGCCAAAAGGGACATAACGCCTGTTTTGCTGCAGGGCTTACAGCGACTTGAATATCGGGGTTACGACTCAGCCGGTATGGCCGTTGTTGATGATTGCAAAGTCGTACAGCGCAGAAGAACCCAGGGCAAGGTCAAAAATTTAGAAAAGTTAATAAACGAACAGCCTTTGTCAGGCTTTTGTGGTATTTCGCATACGCGGTGGGCAACTCACGGCGTGCCGTCAGAAAACAACGCCCATCCTCACCTGTGCGATGAGATTGCTCTAGTACATAATGGCATCATAGAAAACCACGAAGAATTGCGTAAACAGCAGATAGATCAGGGGCATGAGTTCGACTCGGAAACGGATACCGAAGTAATCGTTCATCTAGTACACGATGAGTATAAGGCAACAGGCGATTTATTTAAGGCGGTGCAGAACAGCATTAAACAGCTTGAAGGCGCCTATGCACTTGGCGTTATAGAGCAAAGTAATAATAATCGTCTAGTGGCCGCTAGAAAAGGTAGTCCCCTGGTTATTGGTATCGGTGAAGGTGAATATTTTATCGCTTCTGACGTGTTCGCCTTATTAGGCGAGGCGAAAAAGTTTATTTACCTTGACGACGGCGATATTGCCGACATAACGTTAGATGGTGTAACTATTTATGACGCTGCTGGTAAGCTAGCCACTCGTCCAATTACTGAAACAGAATTAAAAGCAGACAATGTCGGTCTAGGCAAGTACCGCCACTACATGCAAAAAGAAATCTTTGAGCAGGCAGCGGTTCTAAAGCAAACCATTGAAGGCAGAATTGGTAACGGGCGCTTGTTGGATAGCTGCTTCGGAGCGGATGCAAACGAGGCATTTAAAACGATAGAAGAAGTACAGATAGTAGCCTGCGGCACCAGCTATCACGCCGGTGTTGTTGCAAAATACTGGTTTGAATCAATAGCGGGTATTCCTTGTCATATAGAAGTTGCGAGTGAGTTCCGCTACCGCCCGCATATTGTTAATAAAAAAACCTTGTTCGTGACCATTTCACAATCAGGTGAAACAGCTGATACATTGGCTGCGTTACAAGCATCGGCTAAATTAGGCTATGCACATACATTATCAATTTGTAATGTACCTGAGAGCTCATTGGTTCGCGGTTCAGAATGGCATTTAATGACAAAAGCAGGACCAGAAATAGGTGTCGCATCAACGAAAGCATTTACGACCCAATTAGCCGCACTGTTATTGTTGGTTATCGCTCTAGGTAAGCACCACTTAATCAGTAAAAAAATCGAAGTTAATATTATTCGACAATTAGAAGTTTTGCCTGAAAAAGTCGCTGAGGTTTTAAGGCTAGAACCCGAAATAGTAAAGTTTGCAGAAGCCTTTGAAGATGCAAATAACGCATTGTTTTTAGGGCGTGGCGAGCAATACCCTGTAGCAATGGAGGGTGCGCTTAAACTCAAAGAGGTTTCTTATATTCACGCCGAAGCGTATCCGGCCGGGGAGCTAAAGCACGGTCCTCTGGCCTTGGTTGATGAGCATATGCCCATCGTTGCCGTGGCGCCGAATAACGACTTACTTGAAAAGTTAAAATCAAACCTTCAAGAAGTGCAGGCACGTGGCGGCAAGTTATTCGTATTTGCAGATAAGCTGGCTTCCTTTGAAGAAGCGGAAGGCTTAAGCCTCATCCGGGTATCAGAAATAGACGATGTCATTGCACCCATCGTATATACCATACCTCTTCAGCTACTTGCTTATCACGTAGCGGGACTTAAAGGCACAGACGTAGACCAGCCACGAAATTTGGCTAAGTCAGTTACAGTCGAATAAGCAGTGTGGGTGTTGCCAATAATTTAATCAAGATGGCCGTCAAAAAAGGCTTTTACTAAGTTATTAAATGCGGCTTTTTGTTCAATCTGAATCCAATGGCCGCAGTGGTGAAAAACGTGCAGTTGTGCGTTCGGTATTCGTTCCAGTAAATGGTAAGCGTTATTTAAGGGAATAAAATAATCTTCTCTGGCGTGGGTAATTAGCATTGAATGTTTGATAGTGGCCAGCTCATTATCAGATAGAACGAAGGCATCAATGGCGTCTTTGGTTCCCCCAGAAAACATCGCTTCAAATTGCTTGCGGACGTTATCCTGCATTACGTTTTTATAACGCTCAGCAGCGATGATTTGAACGTCATTGCCAAGAAGGGACGGCTTGTGTAGAAACTTCTGTATTAAGAAAAGCAGGTTTTCCTCAGATGGATCATTATAAAACTCCCAGCCTTTAGTTAAACCTTCGGTGGGTGCGAAGGGTGCGCCCACGGGCCCCATTAATATCGCTTTGTTAAATCGTTCGGGGTGTCTATTTAGCAGATGTAACGTAACGCCGCCACCCATTGAATTACCGACGATATGGGCTTTCTCTATGTTCATTGAATCTAATAAATCAATTTGTTGTTGCACCCAAATATCAATCCAATTTGCTGTGCTTTGTGGAGGTGTGTCGTGTTGACTTTGTCCAAAACCGGCAATATCTGGCGCGATGCAATGGTACTTTTCAGACAAAAAAGGCAATATGAATTGCCAGTTAGACATGGCATTTGCGCCGGGGCCGGAGCCATGAAGCAATAAAATAGTGTCCGAATTATCCGCCCCTGTTTCATTTATAAAAGTTTGAAAAGAGCCTGTTTGAATCGTTGATGTTTGCATGGCCGTTCCTAATTAATAATTGAGCTATCTAAAATAGCAGCCTGGGGATGGTAAGCAACTTTAAGCGAAAATAATGCGCCTAATATTAGACAAAGTGATTATTGTCTCTATATGAGATATTCTAACTATCGGTCGTTATAAATAAATGTTTATAATCAGTTAATCTAACTTTTGCTGGGTAAAGGGCATGTTTCCAACTGTGAATTCTACTAAAACAATTAAGCGAAAGGTCAGCATCGTTACCCGCTTTACGACGATTCCTATTTTATTGTTTGCAACAACGCCTGTTGTGGCGCATTTATTGGGCGGGGGGCATTGGTATTGGCTAACGGTTGGGGCGTTTGTTTTTTGTATGATTCTTGACCCAATAGTTGGTGATGATCCAATTAATGCACCACCAGAAATGGAGCAAGAGTTGGAACAATCCTTGTTTTATCGGGTAATGCTTTGGGTATACGTGCCGATTCAATTTTTGATAACACTATTTTGTTATTCATTGATAACCAACACACCAATGGAGTTGTTTACTGTATTAGGTATTGGCTACCAGCCGTTGAGCCAGATGGAAATAATAGGCTTGGCGCTATCGTTAGGCTTAGTGACTGGCTTTGGGGCTACGCCAGCGCATGAACTTTGTCACCACGGCAACCAATTTGATCGTTTTATGGGGCAAGCATTAATGACGCCGATCAGCATGGCCGACTTTTATGTTTACCATAACTTTCATCATCACCTAACGGTTGCGACGCCTGAAGACCATGCGACTGCGCCGTATGGTGAGAATTTTTGGCGGTTTGCTTTGCGAAGCACCATTAGAAAATCGATTTGTGCTTGGCAGGTTGAAGCAAAGCGCTTAGGCCGGAAAAGTTTAAGCTGGTTAAACCTTGATAATAAGATGATTAAAATCACCATCGCTCAAGTAGCTTGGTTCTCATTGTTGGTTTACTTATTTGGTTGGGTTAGTTTGCCATTATTTATCATGCAGTACCTGTTCCCTAGAATGTTATTAGCGACGGCAGATTTTGCGGAGCATTATGGACTGATGCGTAAGCAGAACGCCGATGGGACTTACGAAAAAATTCGCCCTGAGCACGCCTGGGACGACAGCATGATTATCAGTAGTTTTTTTATGTGCCAGATTGATAGGCACTCCGATCACCATACTAATGTTGGCCGCCCTTACCAGGTGCTAAGAGTGATGGACAAGGCGCCACGCTTACCACTAGGCTATTTGAATATTTTATTTGTTGTATTGATTCCGGCTTTATGGCGAAAATTAATGCATCCTATTATTGAAGAGTTTTACGACACTGCGGACATTGTTCCTTATGCCTTGCCTAATACATTACCGGAAAGGTTTGTTGAACGAGCAGTTATAGCGGATATAGGATAAGAGTATGTTTTCTTGGCTTGAATTAAAAATACTTCCCCCCGTTGTAGCGCTGCTAGCTGCGGGTTTGATGTGGTTGCTTAGTAATAAATTAGGTATCGCCAGTTTTGACGTGCCCTATAAAACTGTGTTGTGTAGCTTATTAGTTGGGCTGGGCTTAGTCGTAGATTTTTCTGCACTGTGGCGATTTAGGCAAGCAAAAACAACAGTCAACCCGGTAAGGCCTAAAAATGCCTCAGCATTAGTAACATCGGGTATTTACCAATACACAAGAAATCCGATGTACGTGGGTAATTTCATTTTCTTAACGGCTTACCTTATCTGGTTAGGTTCTCCCTATAATGCGGTTTGTCTTGTTTTGTATGTTTTATACATGAATAAATTTCAAATTAAGCCAGAAGAACGGGTATTACGAAACATGTTTGGGGATGAATACGCGGCGTTTTGTCGCAACGTTAGACGTTGGATATAGTTAAATATGATGGCTAATTTAATGGAAAAAATTATTTGGAGTGGGAACAGTGTCAAAAATTGATTATCACCACCTGATACAAGAAGACAAAATTCATGGCTCCCTGTATATCGATGAAGCCATCTATGAAGATGAGTTGGAAAAGCTGTTTTATAGCAGCTGGGTATTTATTGGGCATGAAAGCGAAATTAAAAAACGTGGGGACTATATAACTCGGGATATTGGTCGTTCGTCGGTCATTATGGTGCGTGGAAAAGACGAAGATATTCAAGTTATCGTTAATCGCTGTCAGCACCGTGGCAACTTGTTGTGTAATGAATCACAAGGGAATAAACGCAATTTCACCTGTCCGTATCATGGGTGGGTATTTGGTTTAAATGGTGACTTATTGGATGTGTCGTACCCGGGTGGGTTTGATAAACCGTTAGAAGAGCTTAATCTTGAAGTGTTAGTAACAGATAGTTACCGTGGTTTTGTTTTTGCGAGCTTTAAAAAGCCAACCGTCAGCTTTGATGATTATTTAGGGCACGGTAAAGCACTAATAGACCGTGCTTGCAATATGTCGCCAAATGGAAAAATTGATCTAAAAGGAGGCTGGATTCGTCAGCACTTCGATGCTAATTGGAAAATGTTGCCGGAAAACGATACCGATGGCTATCACGTTAACTATGTTCACCAATCATTTGTTCGTGCGATAGATTCCCAGTATGGTGACTTTGTGGGCGCTGAAGATACGATTAAAGGCGTTATCAAAAACTGGGGTAACGGCCATACAGAAATAGATTTTGCGCCCGGTTATACAAAAACGCTAGATTGGCTAGGCTCTACACCCGAGAAGGTAAAAAGCTACGTCGAAAGCATGACGGCAACGTACGGCAAAGAGACGGCGGATAAAATGCTTTACGATGGCCCGCCGCATGCGTGTATTTTCCCTAACTTGTTTTTAGCGGAAATGAACATTGTTATTTTCCAACCAACGGGTTCAAATTCGGCTGTGCAGTGGAGTACGCCGATGTTTTTAGACGGCGCATCTGAATTGGATTTTAAACTATTACGTCAAAGCGAAGGCGCGCTTGGCCCGGCTTCATTTTTATTAGCCGATGATGCATCGATTGCTGAACGCGCACAAAAAGCGTTAGGCGCAGGTACGCCGTGGTGTGATTTGAGCCGTGGTTTAAACCGTGAAACTGAAGACAGCGACGGGGTAATAACATCGCACATGACGGACGAAACATCCAACCGTGGTTTTTGGCATCACTACCGTTCGTTGATGACCGGAGAGTTATCATGAGCACAACGGTGTCAGCAGAATTAGCGAAAGCCCTAGAAGGTTTTATTATTAAAGAAGCCAAGCTAGCCGATGAAGGGCAATATGAAGCATGGGAATCGCTTTGGGCGGATGATGCCGTGTATTGGGTGCCTTTACGCGATGGCGATGACCCGACACAACAGGTGTCGCATTTGTACGATAATAGACGGCGTTTGGCGACACGTATTCGACAGTTGATGACCGGCTATCGTTATAGCCAGTTACCTATTTCAGGTATGCGGCGGTTGATTTCAAATTACGAGTTTTTTGCGGAAGATGATGGACGTTACCGAGTCGAAGCGAATTTCTTTTTACCAGAATACTCGATTCAGTCGATTCATGATTTCAGAATTTGGTCTGGGCGCTACGTGTACACATTAAGTGCTAAAGATGATGATTTTCAAATACATACGAAAAAAGTGTTGCTGGTAAACGGTACAGAACCGGTTCCCACTATGGCGTTTTTAATTTAGCAAGATGACTAAAAAATCTGCGTTATCGGCAATAGTAGGCCTCGGTATGACCGAGTTTACGCGGGACTACCAGCTGCCTTCTTGGCAATTAGCCACGCAAGCGATTGGTTTAGCGATTGAAGATGCAGGATTAAAACACGCTGATATTGATGGCTTATTGTTAAACAAAAGCCCCTTGGCGGAACTCAAAGACTTCCCCATGGAGATTCAAGACTACGCGGGTTTAAAGAACCTTAGTTTACTGAGTGTGGTGGAAGCCGAAGGCAGCTCGATGGTGCAAACCATCCAACAAGCGACAATGGCCATTCAATCGGGCATGGCGAAAAAAGTAGTATGCGTGTTTGCCGATACGCCTTTGCAGCCAGGTACGTCGGCCGGTGCGGCATTTGCTGTGGCGATGCCAATGATGGGGCAATTGGGTATTGAAATAGCCAATGGTTTCTATAGCCCAATAGCCGCGTATGCGATGGCAGCGCAACGGTACTTAGCGGTGCACAATAGAACCACCGATGATATGGGTGCGGTGGCGATTGCGAATAGGCAATGGGCGCAGTTGAATGAGTTGGCTAAAATTCGCAAACCATTGACGATGGAACAATACAGAGCCGCGCCGTATATTGTAGAACCCATTAGAATGTTTGATTGCGCGTACCCCGTTAATGGCGCGATTGCGGTGGTTGTTAGCGCAGCGAGTGAAGCAAACAACAGTCCGAATCCACCTACGTATATATACGGTATGGGGCAAGGTCATTCGGGCAATATCAATCGGCGAGGTCACCAGCCAGAAATAGATACTGGTGCAAAACAGGCGGGAGACATAGCGTATCAAATGGCAGGTATTACGGCAGATGATATAGATGCTTGCCAGTTTTACGATGCCTTTAGTATTTCCACGCTGATTAATCTTGAGTTATATGGCTTATGTGAACCAGGTGGCGCGGGCGATTTCGTACAATCTGGCGCGACCTCACCAGGGGGTAGTTTGCCAGTGAATACCGGCGGTGGACACTTATCTGGTTATTACTTGCAAGGCGCCACGCCGGTGTCAGAAGCTATTATGCAGATACGTCAGCAAGCCACAGGGCGGCAATTGGATAAGTTAGACCATATGCTCGTTACGGGTTATGGCGGGCGCATGCAGTTTCACGCAGCGCTTATTATGGGCCAACAGGAGAACCGTTAATGCAGTTTCCTAAAGACGATGTAATTTGGCCAGCCATCAACGACGTTGCGGCGCCTTTTTATGAGGGGATGCAGAACAAAAAGGTGATGATTCAGCAGTGCGAGTCGTGCCAAACGTATTTGCCACCTGCACAAGTGAGATGTGATGCGTGTGGTTCAGATGCCGTAAAGTGGGTTGAATCACCTGGAATGGGCGAGATTTATAGTTTTGTGGTATTCCATAGGAGTTTCCACCCATTTTTTAACGATAAATTACCTTATACCGTTGCCTTAGTGGAATTAGATGAAGGGCCGCGTTTGCAGACGCTATTTTATGGCGATGCTTGTGTGGTGGGCATGAAGGTTCAGCCACTATTTACAGATGTGGCTGGCAAACATACCTTATTGGCTTATCAACTAGCGGAGAATGGTTAATGGATACGATGCCTAGAGATTTTTTAACGCGTTGTGCAAAAGCGTTGCCGAAAAAAGTAGCGTTTTATGATGGCGATAGACAAAGCACTTGGAGCGAATTAAACCAACGGGCTAATCAATTTGCTGCGGCGCTGCAATCGTTAGGCGTTAATAAAGGGGACGTGGTAGCGGTGTTGGCGCACGAGCACATAGAAGTGTACGAGCATTTTCAAGCCTGTTTAAAACTGGGTACACCGCGGGTGGGTATCAACTGGCGGTTTTCCGAGAAAGAAGTGAAATACGTTGTGGATGACGCCAATGTACGGGTTATTCTGGTTCAACAAAACTGTATTGAGTTAATTCAAGGCTTGTTGGCAACATTCAAAGCAAACGGCGTGCTTATTATTGGTTTTGCTGGGGTACATGACTTGCCGCTGGATTATGAAACGTTGATGTCAGAACAGCTTAATAGTTCGCCAAAATTGCCGGTATTGGTTGAAGAAGATACTGTTGCCATCAGTTACACATCGGGCACAACGGGTGCGCCAAAAGGTGCAGTGCTTTCACAAAAGGCTTTAAGGGAAGCGATGGTACATACGGTGTTGAATATCGGTTTAACGTCAGAAGACGTTTGGTTTGCACCCACCTCCTCTGCTTGGATTACCTTCGTATTAGCCTCTATGAACTGCGTGAATGGCATGCCATCTGTGTTGCCGAATGGTGACTTTGAACCGCACCGTTTCTTAGAATTTGTGAACAAATATAAGGTCACCAGTACCATTATGGTGCCGTTGATTATGCGTCGTTTGATTGAAATAATCGAAGATGAAGGAATCACGTTGCCGAGTTTGCGGTTGATTACATTTGGCTCATCACCCGCAACACCACAGCTTATTCGCAAAGCAGATGAAGTATTCAATTGCGGTTTAGCCCAGCTTTATGGCGTGACGGAAGCAACCGGCGGTTGGATTACCATTATGTCGCCGGAAGATACCAAGCGAGGATTAGCAGGTGAGGAACATTTGCTTAAATCATGTGGTCGGCCATTTTTACATTTCGATATCGAAATACGTGATGAAAATAACCATGTATGCCCTGCCAATACCGGCGGTGAGATTTGGTTAAAGTCCGACACGCTGATGACCAAATACCTGGGCTTAGAAGAACAAACAAAAGAAGCTCTACAAGACGGTTGGTTACAAACTAACGACATGGGTTACTTGGATGACGAGGGTTTCTTGTATCTGACCGATAGAAAAAATAACCTGATTATTACTGGTTCTGCCAATGTGTTCCCTAGCATGGTTGAAAATGTACTCGACGAACACCCGCAAATTAAAGAAGTAGCTGTTGTGGGTGTGCCGCACCCAGAGTGGGATGAAGCCGTAGTAGCGGTGATTATTCCTAACGATGCAGACGCGTTTAATCCTGAAGAAATTATCGCTTTTAGTAAAACTAAAATGGCAAAGTTTGAGGTTCCAAAAGCACTAGTGTTAGTGGACGATTTACCAAAGGGGTTAACAGGGAAAGTGCTGAAGAAAGATATTCAAGCGATGTTTAAAGATGGCGGTTTGACGGTACCATGGGAGATGCCCGCTAGTTAGAAGCAATACGCTCCATTTGTTTAGCCAAAGCAAAATCGCGCTCGGTAATGCCGCCTGCCTCGTGGGTGGTTAAATCCACCACCACTTTTTTATACACATTAAACCATTCTGGGTGGTGGTTGGCTTTCTCCGCTAAAATAGCTGCTTTGGTCATAAAGCCAAACGCTTCAACAAAATTGGCGAAGATAAACTCTCGGTGTAGCTTGCCATTTTCAATCGACCATTCGCTGAATTCATAGACAAAAGCAGTAACCTCTTCCTGTGGCGCAATGGATATAGTCATTCTATATTTCCTGAGTTGTCCGCTACTTCTTCAGTATGTCCCATTTGATATAACAAAAGAATAAAGGCCATAAAAATAACGCCAAGGTGCCAAATTAATGTGAAGACATACATCGATTCCCTAGCAATATCGCCACCTAACCAAGCAATAGTAATTTGGGCTAGTCCAACGATAACGCCACAAAATGCAGCGACACGAAATATTGTTGGTGCGCGTTTAGACTTAAAAAATAAAAAGAAAGCGGCATCTGCAAAGTGAACTAGTCCATAGGCCCACAAACTATAAAGCCATACATCACTAACGGAAATGGATATTGCTAATAGTGATGGAATGAGTGAGAAGAAGATAACGACAATAGAGAGTTGTATCAGTAGCCGGATGTTTATTTGATCCATTAAGACCCACTCACGAATAGGCTTGTTGTTTAGCGCGACGATGATGGCGCTAAACCCGGCTAGAGCAACGGCAATTTGAGCGATGGCGAACATTAAATCAGCTGAGTTCATAAGGAGGACGCTATTGATTATGTTGTTTAGATGTTAACTACGGGATTAACAATATAACAAGCTAGGGTGTAATGCCAACTTAAAAACACGCTTTCAATTGACATGCTTATCATTAAGATTTGTGCATTGTTTTAGCAAACTCTTCTTGAGTATTTGCACGCGGGAACGGCTCGTTAGTGGTGTCGGCACCAAGAAATTGGCATAACGGCGCCCAGCCTTCTTTTACTTCAAAGACCAACAGATTATCGGCGGGAACAGTGTTTTTAACGTCTGCTATGTGTTGATTATATGGAGAGATACAAAAGTCCCTGTCGTGTAGTCGCCCTTGAAAAATTCTATCGGCAATCAACGTTTTTGCGACGATGATTTGGTCCGCGGCAAATGGCGGTGCATCGTCAGGTACTTGAGGCGTTGTAGCGCCTTCTGGGAACGCACTTTCAATAGCGGTAAATATAGTTTTGCTAATGCTGTCATACCAATCATTGGGGTCACGCACGGTAAGAATCACTTTAGCGTCTGGGTAGAACGCTATATGTTCACGCCAATAATAAGCTGTTGGCCAATCAACAAGGGACTGATAACCGTCAAAAATCTCGGGCCAGTTTGGTTGTTCGCCATTAACTATGCCTCGCCAAGTTTTGGCGTGGCCAGCGCGACCAAACAGTTCAAACATATGGTAACAGTCTGCATAATCCAATTGTTGAAGTGCGGCTTTCAGTGAAAGCGTTCCTGTGCGGCCAAATCCAACGCCTATTACTTTAATGGTCATCTTGATACTCCGTTACGTGATTAACTTAGACTAACTCTATTTTGCTAACTCGTCTGCCAAGGACATCAATAAAGCAGCACCATCACCACGCCATGCACTGCCGTGCATACAGGCAAGGGTGGTTGGTTTTGTTGAGGCCAGTTTTTCAAGCAATGCCCGTTCATCTTTGCTGTGTGAATAATAATCCATTTGTTTCCTGAACGCTTCGCTTGGCCCTAAGATATCGTTCTCTGTAAGGGCTGGTGTAACTGTTCCACCTTGGGTGAATAAGTCACCGCAAAACAGGGTGCGGGTTGTTTCTTCCATTAGGTAGCCGCATTCCCACGCATGGGGAAGATGCGGGGCGTCGTACCAACGTACTACGTGTGAACCAAGGTCGATACTTTCGCCCTCAGCCAATGGTTGGGGTTCTCGGTCGGCAAGATCGGTAATAGATACCATTGCCGCAACCGTACTGCATAAAGGTTGAGATTGGGGTGCCGCAGCAAGCCACTCATTAAGCGATCCGCATTCGTCAGATTCAACATGAGAAAATGCAATATAACGGAGTTGGCCAACAGGTATTAAACTTTCAACGGCGTCGCGAACCAATGGAAACATTTTTCGCGGGCCAGTGTGAAATAGCAGTGGTTTATCATCGACAATTAAATACTGGTTGTACGAAAATCCGTTGCCGTTTGGAAAATGCACGGGTGTGTTAATACGGTAGATACCATCAGCCACTTCTTGTACGTTCGTTCCAGACTTACTATTTGTAATGGTCATGAGGCATCTCTTTTGGACTGAAAGTTTCTTACATAGTTATAGGCAACTATACGCAAGCTTTTACTACACCACCATCCACTCGAATAGCCGAGCCGGTTGTTGCCGACGCGAGAGGGCTACAAAGGTAAACCACCATGTTGGCGACTTCTTGTACTTCTGCAAACCGCTTAATGAGTGATGAGGGTCTGACAGATTGGAAAAACTCTTTCTCGAATTCCTCAAAATTTTGGCCGCCGCTAATTTGGTCTACAAATTCAACCACGCCTTCGGAGCGTGTAGGGCCGGGTAATACGGCGTTAACGGTAATGCCAGTACCAGCACAGGTTTCAGCAAGGCCACGAGAAACAGCCAGTTGCGCTGTTTTAGTCGTGCCGTAATGAATCATTTCTTGCGGAATTTGCACCGCACTTTCACTGCTGATGAAGATAATACGGCCCCAGTCTTTTTCTTGCATATACGGCAGATAAGCACGAGATAGACGTACACCGCTAAGCACGTTGACGTTAAAAAATCGTTCCCAATCTTCATCTGGAATATCGAGAAAGTCTTTAGGTTCAAAAATACCGAGAGCGTTGACTAAAATATCTATTTGCGGGTGTTCGGATGCTAGTTGATTGCAAGCTTCACCGCTGGATAAATCACCAGCAAAACACTCAACGTGTGCCTGTGGGTATTCAGTAAGAATGGTTTGTTTAGCGGTAGCGAGTTTATCTTCACTTCTACCATTAATAACAACGCGAGCGCCTTCTGCAGCGAGTGTTTTAGCAATGGCAAAACCAATGCCTTGGCTAGAGCCAGAAATAAGCGCTTTTTTACCTGCAATTTGTAAATCCATTAAACGTTAGCTCCAAGTTTTGCCGCTTGCTCTTTTGCTGTGTTGATTGCAGAACTGACTGTGTCTGGGTCTGCCAGGGAGGGTTCAATAATCACGCTGTTAATATCCCTAAACCCAATAAAACCGAGAGACATTTCAAGATAAGGCTTTTGGAAGTCCATGCCCTTCGCTTCGATATTGTTGTATTCGCCACCGCGTGAATAAATAGCGGTAACTGGCTTGCCTGTGACGAGCCCGAAAAACCCCGTGTCAGGGTCAAAACCAAAGGTTAAGCCTGGTTGAGTAATCACATCTATGTAGTGCTTTAGTTTGTAGGGAATGGAGAAATTCCACATCGGTACACTGTATAGGTAACAGTCGGCATCTTTAAATTGGTCTGCTAGAGAAACAATTTCTTGCCAGGCAGCGGCTTCTTCATCGCTAGGGTTCTGCCCGTGCAAAAAGCTGTATTTTGCATTAAGCCGCTCGCCATCAAATTCTGGCAAGTTTGCGTCCCACACATTGATAGTGGTTACCGTATTGTCATTTGATGCTGCTTTGAAGGCTTCAATATAGCTATTAGCAACGCCACTAGAGCTAGAACGTTCGCCGCGAGGTGACGCTTGAATATAAAGTAACTTGCTCATGATGTTTCCCTATTGCTAACCAAATTGATAGGCGGATACATTAACACCCATGACATTGTCTGTGAACACGTTTATACCTGCATCAGTACCAGCGGCGCCTTCGGCCACCATCAATGGGATAAGGTGTTCTTCGCGTGGGTGGCAGATGGTTGCGGATGGCGCTTGTGCCCAGTTTGCTAAGCCGTCTTTTCGGGCGGTAGGGCTTTCGGTGCAGGTTTTAGTTAACCATGTGTCAAATTTGGTTGAATGACCGTCAGGGTCACTGCATTGCATTAATATCTGCATATTATGAAAGCTGATGCCGCTACCAAGAATCAGTATGTTTTCATCACGTAATGACTGTAATGCCGCCCCCATCTGTTGGTGAAAGGCAGGGTCTAAGCTGCTATGAAGTGATACTTGCACAACGGGAATATCCGCATCAGGAAACATCACTTTTAAGGGTACAAACGTACCGTGGTCAAAACCGTGATTAGGGTCGAGTTCGCTTTTTATATCGGCAGCTGTGAACAGGCTTTGAATTTTATTCGCTAATGTTGGTGAGCCAGGCGCGGGATAAGTGAGCTCATAGGTATGTGCGGGGAAGCCGTAGTAGTCGAAAATTAATTTGGGGTTTGAGTGACTGTTTATTTGAATAACATCTGACTCCCAATGGGCAGAAAAAATTACGATGGCGCTGGGTTTTTGTGGCAGGGTTTTGTGTGTATTTCTCAGCCAAGCTTCAGTTTTGTCCCAAGTGTCAGCCGCGCCTCTTGCCCAATCCATAAAAAAGCAGGGGCCAGCACCGTGGGGAATGTAAAGAGAAGGGAAACGTGATTTTTTCATGCGTTAAATCATTTTAATTTGAAGGATTTATGATATATCATCTAATGCTAATAAATCGTAAATAATGGGTCTCAATATGAGTGATTCAAAAACAAAATTGTCGTGTGTAACAGTCGGGCTTCATTGGATTGTCGGTATAACGATGATTATTATGCTGACAGTCGGTTGGTATATGGCTGAATTTGAAGAGCATTGGCTATACCCAATTCACAAGTCTATCGGCATGATCGCTTTTATGGTGATTCTTGCGCGGGTGATTTGGCGCATAAAGCAGGGCTGGCCAGAGGCTGCAAGTAACTACAAAGCGTGGGAGCATACCCTGTCAAAAATCATTCATTGGGCGTTGATTATTGGAACAGTGATGATGCCAGTATCGGGCATTCTCATGTCTGCTTTAGGTGGGTATGGTTTATCTATATTTGGCTTGGAATTATTGGCGGCAACGCCAAACCCAGAAGAGGCTGGAAAAATGATACCCATTAATGGCCCTATCGCTGGCATAGCGTATGAAATACACGAAATTTCCGGTTATGTGATTATGGTGTCGGTGTTATTGCATGTATCGGGCGCTTTTAAGCATCACTTTATGGATAAGGACGGTACGCTAAAAAGGATGTTGGGTAAGCGTATTGACTAATCTGTAGGGCTTCATCAAATTTCCAACCCCCATCCCAGCCTTCCCCCTGCGAGGGGGAAGGAGTAGAAAGCATTAAATGTTAATGTTTTTATAATTCCCTCTCTCTTTAAGGGGGAGGGCTAGGGTGGGGGTAAAATACCAGACATTAAGATATAGGCCATTCAAGGTTATTAGTCCACCACAAATCTTTTATGTCTCGAATACTTATTTAAATGTAACCGATACAGTCACGGCTTGCTGCGAACCTAAGCCATTATAAACAGCGGTCAACCGCCCTTTCTTAACCGGAATAGGTGACGTTAAGCTACCAAGCGATAAAAGCGCGCCGGGTTTTAAGGGGTAGTTCATCGCTAATAATTTATCGCGAAGCCAACGAATCACATTAACGGGTTTACCCATTAACGAGGCGCAGGAGCCGGTTTTTAAATGACTACGGTCGTCATACACAATACCCACCTGGCAAAAGTTGAAGTTTTCAATATCTTTCATTGGAATAGGCTCGCCCATCACGCCATATCGTGCGCCTGTGTTAATAGCAGTAAGCATTTCGGCGGTTAATGGTTTATCGGTTGAATACAACCGGTCGGGGATTTCGATAAATGGAATCACCTGATCAATAGCCGCTAAAAGCTCCTCATCGGTTTTTGCATCGTTAATGGATGCATCTTTTACCCGTACTAATAGATCGGCTTCGGCAAAGGGGTGAACAGTGGATGATATTTTTATTGAGGCAGAGTTTTCCAACAACATGTTTTTTAGGAAAATGCCTAATAAGGGTTCTTTAATGCCCATTTTTTGTTGGATGTCTGGATTGGTTAATGCGGCTTTGTAGCCAGCAATACCACTCCAGTTTTCAGATAAGGCATAGACTACGTGTTTTTGAATAGCGAGCGCCGATTCGGGTGTAAGGCCGGCAATGGCTTCGGCTTCTGTTTTATCAATAAAGTTGTGATAAATGGCGAGGGAGGTGCGCGGAATAAAATTTTCCTGACGCATAAAGAAAATCGCAATAGCAGCGACAATGAATATCAAAAAAGTAAATTTAAATTTCATAAATAATTAACTAAAAAATTGAGTAAATACGCGAGTGATGTATTGATGGTCTTGCACGCCCGCGCTTTCACGAATGCTGTGCATCGCCCACATTGGGCAACCTACATCCACGGTATTAATACCTAAACGGGCCGATGTCATCGGGCCAATGGTGCTGCCGCAGCCAATGTCTGTACGGTGTGAATATTGTTGATAAGGCACGCTGGCTTGTTCGCAAAGTTGAATAAAACGAGCCTGTGATGCGCTGTTTGAAGCGTAACGAATATTCGCATTAACTTTTATAACGGGGCCTTGATTGACGAGTACTTTGTGATCCGGCTCGTAAGCACCGGGGAAGTTTGGTTGATAAGCGTGCGCCATATCGGCGCTAATCATAAAGCTGTTTGATAAGGCGCGTTTGTAGTCTTCCATTGTTATGTTGAGCGAGCCTGCAATACGTTCAAGTACGTCAGGTAAGAAGCTGCCATCGGCACCTTTATGGCTGTTGCTGCCAATTTCTTCATGGTCAAAAAATGCACAGACATTAAATTGATTTGAATTGAGTGAATTGTCGGATAACAAAGCGCTTAAACCGGCATGGCAAGAAGCCAAATTATCGAGCTGGCTATTGGCGTAAAATTCATCATTCAGGCCATATAAAGTGCCAGCTTGTGTGTCACAGGCGTGCAATTCCCATGCGGAAATCGCGCTAGCATCAACCTTCAATTCAACAGCGAGTAAATCAATAAGTGGAACCTGATCGTTTGAGACTGATAGTAATAGCGGCAACTCTGTTTGTTTGTTCAGTTTCAATCCATCGGTGTTAACCTTCGGGTTCATGTGAATAGCCAGATTGGGCAGACGTAAAAATGGCTTTGTAAAATGAACCAGTCTGGATGTTAACAGACCGTTTTGGTTGATATGCACGCGTCCTGCCAAACTTAAATCGCGGTCTGTAAAGGTGGCTAATAGCGCGCCACCGTATACTTCAACGCCGAGCCTATTAACTCCGCTTAGTTGATTGTCTGGCTTCGGTTTTACGCGCAAACCGGGCGAGTCTGTATGCGCGCCAAGCAGCCTAAAACCATCCTGCGCTAAGTCATTCGCGCCAACAGTAAACGCAATAATAGAAGAGTCATCTCGTTTAACGTAATAACGCCCATCGCGCTCTAGCGACCAAACATCGCCTTCAATAAGTTCACTAAAACCTTTTGCGCGTAACGCTGTTTCGCTGGTGTGAACGGCGTGCCAAGGGCTTGGACTGGCGTCAATATAATCTAATAATGCTTGAGCGTGTGCGGTGGCAGAAGACATGTTATTCCTTAGAATCTAAGTTGAGTGAGGCTGAATTAATGCAGTAGCGTAAGCCGGTGGGTTGTGGACCATCGGGAAATACGTGGCCTAAGTGGCAATTACATTCAGCACATACGACTTCAACGCGAGTCATGCCAAGGCTCACATCCCTGTTTTCTTTAATGTTATCTGGGTTGATAGGCTTCCAAAAACTTGGCCAGCCACTGCCAGAATCGTATTTGGTGTCGGATTCAAATAGGGGTGTATTACAACACTTACAATTAAAAATTCCAGCGGTTTTACTGTCGGCATATAAGCCAGAAAAAGCAGGTTCAGTGCCTTTTTGACGGCAGATTCTATAATCTTCAGGCGAAAGCGTTTGTTGCCATTCCTGCTCGGTTTTTTGCGTCATTGTTACTTGGGTAAGCTAAAGTAAATAATTTTAATCCAGTTGGCTTCGTTAACAAAACCGCCGCCCCAGGTTGTCCATTCGCTAGGCAAGCCGCCAAGTTGAATGTCTTCCAACGTTTCGCCAGTAGCTGCTTGTTGTCTAACGTGTTCAGTGGTGGCTTTTAGCATTGTGTAGTAGGCATTCAAACCCTTCATATCAGATAAGCCGCCGTGGCCTGGAATAACCAGTGCATCATCGGGCAGTGTCTTGATAATAGCGCCAATATTGCGGGTTAAGCTAAACGCATTGCCGCCGGTATCTAAGTCAACGAATGGGAAAATGCCGTTGAAAAAATGGTCGCCCAAGTGTGCTACGTTACTGTTTGGAAAATACACCACCGCATCACCGTCGGTATGGCCATGTGCGTAATGAATAAATTGAATGTCTTCATCATTAAAGTGAATGTTAACGGCATCTTCAAATGTAATCAGGGGCCAGGCTTCTTTGGGTGATGCAGGGGATTTGCCGAAGAAGTTGTTCTGCTCCGCCATTAAGCGCTTTCTAACGTTGCTATGCGAAATGATGGTCGCTTCTTTTGAAAAATGCGCGTTACTACCGGTATGGTCACCGTGCCAATGAGTGTTCAAAATAAAGCGCAACTTGCCTTTATTAATATCCGCCAAGGCTGCGTTTATTTTTGCAGGCATGGGGCTGAGTTGATCATCTACCAGCAGTACACCATCTGCGCCAGCCGATACACCGATGTTGCCACCCGCAAAGCCGCCCTCGCCTTCAAGCATATAAATGTTGCCGCGGACGTGCGTTGTTTTTAAAGTGATTTTAGAAAAGTCTTGATCTAAAAAACCAGCAAATGATTGGCTACAAAATAAGCTGGTGAGTAATAAGGTCAACGTTTTAATGTGCAAGTTCATGAGGCGCTCCTTAAAAAGTAGTTTAATCAGTGTTCTTTGGCTTTGGGTCCCATCCAGAATACCATAACTTAGCCGGTATTATTTCCGGCTGAACGCCGTTCTTATGGAACCATGAGTCAACGGCAAAGGCTTCGCCGGTATGGGTGTCTTTCATCATGGCGGAAGTATGTGGCCAACCATTAAAGAAAAAGCCGCGGTTGATTCGGCGGCCTTCTTTATGGAAGTTAATGAACCCGCGTTGTCGAAATTGTTTTAGGTAAACAGTGGTATTGGTTGCCTCATCTACGCAGTCCATTTGGTCGCCTAAGTCATGGAAAAGAGCGGCGAACGTACCAGGCAAATCAGTTGTGGTATTGGTTTTGATGCCAACAAACTGTTCCATTTGAGCAATAGCGGCAGCTATTTGTTGGCGTTCCGTTTTCGCGTTAATCGCTGCAGGGCTGAAAGCCTGTTGTATCATTAGCCACTGTTCTTTATTTAACGTGACAGTTTGAACCCTTGCGCAACCATATGAATAGCAGACTTGAAATGACTCAATAGGCTCCAAGGGCTTTTCATTTTTAAGGGACGCACAACCAGAAAGAGCGAATAAACAAGCAAATACAACAAAAAGAGAAACTGCGTTACGCATTAAGCCAATGCTTTGCCAACAAGGTTTTTTAGATGGGGGGGTAAGGTTAATGCCAAAGCAGCTTGGTGACCCTTCGCCGACATTTTTGCCCAAGTTTTTTGCACAATATCAATGATTCTTTCTTCACTATGCTTGCCAGCAAAGGCATCAAAATAATAGTTTAAAAAAACCAAACAAGACACGTCTTCAAGCGTTTGTGCTTCGGGGTCGGTTTTAAGTTTTCTCTTTTGAATAATATTGCTAGCTCGTTCAATGGCTTTTTCGTCATAGCCAGACTCTTGCATCACCTCGGCTAGAATTTCAGCGTGCAATTTAGCTAAGTCGGTACGCCAGGTTAAATAGCCTGTTAAACCCGCGGGGTAATCTTTACGTACTAGCTTCCATCGGCAAACGTGTTGTGCGTAACAGGCCAAGGTTAATGGTTCAGACGCTTGTGGTTCAAACGCTTGCAATGTTTCTAGCATGCGTCGGGAATATAAAGCCTCAGTGCCGTTTGTTGGGTCGGCTGAATTGGCTTGGTCGATGCGTTGTAATGTTTGCTTTAATTGATTGTTCATCAGTTATTTATTTGAGTAATTGATAACAGGTCGTCGGTGTATGGTGAAGCGGGGTTGGGGACAAAGCAAGTTTTAGTTTAAATGGGGAGTTATGACTTATTCAGTATCGCCAACAGGTGCGGCAAATGCATCGGAGATGAGTTCGTCCACATTGGAGCCTGTTAGGCTGTTTAAAAAGGCGAGCAAATCACGTTGTTCGTTATTTGAAAGGTGAAGCGGTTTGATAAGCGGGTCCAAATCCTCGTTTGGTACGCCGCCTTGGTTATAAAACTCAAGAACTTCTTTTAGGGTTTTAAAGGCACCATCGTGCATATAAGGTGCGGTTAAAGCGATGTTTCTGAGGGTTGGAGTTTTATATTTCCAGTGGTCTTCAGTGTTTTCGGTTATCTCGTACAGTCCAACATCATTTGGTTTTTTTTCTGAAACTGAGTCGAATAAATCAGCGTCAATTTTAATGGTTTGGCCAGGGGCAATGGTAATAAACTGTTTTGCTGGGCGTACTTGCATGGAGACACGAAAACCATGCCCAGTATTGTGTAAGCGGTTGTTAGTAAACAAGGCGTTGTCTTTTTTGACGGTATGGCAGGCAATGCAATTGGCTTTACCCGCAAATAATTTAAAGCCCCTTTTTACTGACGGGCTAACAGCGCCTTCATTATGGCCAAAATACCATTGATCAAATGGGCTGTTGGCGGAATTTAAAGTACGTTGATAGGTGGCTAATGCCATCCCAATGGTTTCCATGCTAAGCGGTTTGTTGAAAACAGATTTAAATAAACCGTTGTAATCATTTAATGCGCGAATTTTTCGTAAAACAATGCCAGGTGATGGATTGCCCATTTCATTATGCGCCAATAAAGGCCCCCAAACTTGTTGTTCTAAGCTATCTTCCCGCCCGTCATGAAAAAGCCTTTCGGCATACGCAACATTGAACAAAGTCGGGCTATTGCGGCGTCCGGATCGCCCTTCAATGCCGACGGCAGTGGCCAGCTCATTGTGGCTAAAGCCCTGTTCGGCAACATGGCACATCGCGCATGAGAAGGTGTTGTTGAGCGATAACCGGCGGTCATAAAAAAGTTTACGCCCCAGCTCGATTTTTTCAACTGTAATGGGGTTATTGCTTGGAACGGGAACAGCAGGGAAGCCTAGGGGCGGTTGTTTGACGAGAGCTATTAAGTCGGCTTTTTTGCCGAGTCGAGTCGTTAAGGCTTTACTGTTGGTTTGGTAGTCTTTGGTTTGGTAGTCTTTGGTTTCGTAGCCTGTTTTGTCATCACTGGCACCGTGTAGTAGTGGTGCGCCGGTGTTCATTTTCTCGGCAAAGCTAATAGGGCTTAATAACGAAATAAGCAGGCAATATAAGAGTTTGTTTTTCATAATAAATGATAACAAAGTCGGTAAAAGGCGGGGGAACGTCTTGGCAGGATTTGGTGAGTTATTTAGTAGAGAAGTATTCGTCGATAGAAACAGCAAAACACATTGACCAGTTTTTTCTTTTAAATTCACACCAAGAAGGACAGCTTCCCTATAAGTTATTAAAAAGCATGGTGCGCCATGAAGATAAGGTGATTAAAGAGTCGCAAGAACTTATTGAAAGTAGTCTGATTGAAGAAGAGTTGTTGGCTAACGTTACGCAGGCATCTGGCTTGCCAGAAAGAACATTTAAGCGACGTTTTAAAGTGGCGACAAAACAAACGCCAAATGAATATATTCAAAACGTAAGAATTGATACGGCTAAAAATTTATTGTTAATATCGTCTTCCACCGTGCAAGAAATTGGGCTTGATGGACGGCAGTTATTTTAGACGGTTGTTTAAGCGAAAAACCGGCTTAAGTGCGCAAGACTTTAGACGAAGTTTTTCTAGTTCAGATGAGTCAAAAAAAGTATTACGAAAATAAAATGAAAGCTATTACTAGCATTCGTTTAGGACATAGGCTGAACTATTTGTCTGTGTCTGTGTCTGTGTCTGTAGTGTGTTATTTCGCGTTATAGAAAGCATAAAACAAGAATTTTAATATAAAAGGGGAAAGGTTATGAGAGCGTTAGTGATGTTGTACGGAGTAGTTTGTTACTTTGCATTTTTTGTGGTGTTTGTTTACTTTATGGGTTTTGTTGGTGATGTGTTCGTGCCTGTTTCAATTTCATCAGAGGTGGAAACGTATTCACAAAATGCCTTAATGATTAATATCGGTTTGATGCTGATGTGGGGCGTGCAACACAGTGTGATGGCGCGCGGTTGGTTTAAAGACATGATTGCATCAGTGGTGCCACATCATGTTGAACGCAGCACGTATTGCTTAGCATCGGCTATCGCTTTGGGTGCGTTAATGTACTACTGGCAACCAATGGAAGGCATTATTTGGCAAGTTGAAAATGCAATGATGGCTAATGTGTTATGGGGCTTTTTCGGGTTAGGCTGGGCGC
>JBDOOJ010000019.1:0-3543 GCA_039830885.1 Cycloclasticus sp. | reverse complement strand
CACAAATCAAGACTGCTTGAGCATTCAGTACATCAATGTGCTTAAACGCAAAGTTAGCGGTTAACTGAGTAAAAACATTGATATTGTACGGCAACCTGATCTTTTCAAGCTGACTCGTTAGGCTATTATGCCCTACTAAAAATCCAAGCCGTAAGCCTGCAAGCCCAAGCTTTGAGACGGTTCGCATGATAAGCACATTTTTAAATTGCCGTGCTTTAGCCATATAAGTTTTCATCGCAAAAGGTTGATATGCCTCGTCAATCACCACGATGCCATTGGCCGCATCAATGATTGACTCCACGTCATCGTCATCGAATAAATTGGCCGTAGGATTATTTGGATAAGCCAAAAATATAACCGCAGGGTTATGCGTATTGATTGCCTCAAGCATCGCTGGCATATCTAGACTAAAATCCTCGCTTAACGGTACGCCAACAAACGTTACGCCTAATGAGCGCGCAATGTGTTGATACATGACAAAACTTGGCATCGGCGCCATCACGCACGAGCCGTTTTTCATGGCCATCACTATAAGCTGTATTAACTCATCCGAACCATTACCCAGAACAACACCCAAACCTGAATCAATATCAAAACAATCGCGCAAGCCCTCGACAAGCTCTTTGGCGGCAGGGTCTGGGTAACGATTTGGTTCTGCTTTGGACAGCAAACCCAGCCATTCTTGTTTCATCTCTTCTGGCCATGAAAATGGATTTTCCATCGCGTCCAGTTTCACCAAACCTGCTGATTCTGGCACGTAATACGCAGCCATGTCTTTAATTTCTGGACGAATCAAATCTTGTAAATTTTTACTCATTTTTTTAATTTTCTGTACTCAGCAGATCTTGCATGCGCAGTCAGTGCTTCGCCTCGCGCTAAAATAGATGCTGTGTCTACAAGCGCGGATGCACCTGTCTTGCTGCAATTAATCATGCTTGTGCGCTTTTGGAAATCATAAACGCCTAATGGCGATGAAAATCTAGCCGTTCCAGACGTCGGCAACACATGGTTAGGTCCAGCACAATAATCGCCCAGTGCTTCTGGCGTGTAGCGGCCAATAAAAATTGCCCCTGCCTGATTAATTTGGTGCGCCATTTGTTCAGCATCGTCAACAGACAACTCCAAATGTTCTGGAGCAATCCTATTCGCAATATCAACCGCTTGCTGCACGGTGTCGGCATATATAAAGCCGCCACGGCTACTTAATGACGCTTTAATAACCTCAGCACGTTCCAGAGTTGGCAATAGTTTATCCATACTGTCTTTGACTTGACCTATAAAGTCTTCATCCAATGAGATCAAAATAGACTGCGCGTTTTCGTCGTGCTCCGCCTGCGAAAATAAATCCATCGCAATCCAATCTGGGTTCGTTTTACCGTCGCAAATAATCAGTATTTCAGATGGCCCCGCCACCATATCAATGCCAACCCGACCAAACACCATTTTTTTTGCGGTGGCCACATAGATATTACCCGGCCCGACTATTTTATCTACCGCCGGCACCGTCTGCGTACCGTAAGCGAGCGCTGCTACCGCTTGCGCGCCGCCAATTCTAAACACTTTATCAACGCCGGCAAGCCAAGCTGCAGCCAACACTAAGTTGTTTAATTCGCCTTTTGGGGTAGGCGTGACCATAATAATGTCAACAACCCCCGCCACCTTAGCGGGAATAACATTCATTAGCACCGATGACGGATAAGCCGCCTTACCTCCTGGCACGTAAACACCCACACGATCTAAGGCGGTTATTTTTTGGCCCAACGTATTACCAAACTCGTCTTCAAAATCCCACGACTCAAGTTTTTGATGTTCAGCATAAACACGAATTCTATCTGCAGCTGTCTGTAACGCTGTTTTTTGCTCAACAGGGAGTTGCTCCCAAGCTGACTCTAATTGCTTAGCGTCGATCAACAAGTCACTCGCCGAAGCGGGCCATTGGTCAAGCTTTTGCGTATACGAGATAAGCGCCGCATCGCCACGCTGACGAACATCATCGATAATGCCTGATACCGTATCAGCAATTGATGCATCCTCACTTGCATCCCAGTTTAACAACTCGTCCAGTGCTTGATTAAAATCAGCACTAGCAGCCTTTAACGTGGCGATATCCATCGTTTAACGCCTACGTTCGACGGCCATTTCTAACTGTTTAATCAACGCTTTAATTTGCTGGTGGTTCATTTTCATTGAGGCTTTATTTATCACCAATCGAGAGCTGATATTCATAATAAGATCTAATGGCTCCATACCGTTTGCCTTCAAGGTATTACCGGTGTCGACCAAGTCAACAATGCAATCTGCTAAGCCAACAATGGGCGCCAACTCCATCGAGCCGTACAATTTAATAATTTCGACTTGTTGGCCTTTTTTAGCAAAATATTGCTCTGTTAGGGAAACGTATTTTGAAGCCACTCGAAGCTTGCCTTCAGGCAATTCTCGACCGGTGACCACGGCTGTCATTAAACGGCATTTGGCTATGTTCAAGTCTAACGGCTCATACAGATTGTCACTGTTGTGCTCAACCAGTGTATCTTTGCCCGTAATACCTACATCGGCCGCACCATACTCAACAAACGTTGGCACGTCGGTGGCACGAATAATCACCAAATTAACTTTCCCGCAAATACTGGGGACAATTAATTTCCGCGTGACAGATAAGTCTTCAGACGGCTCAATGCCCGCTTCAGCCAATAATGGCAACGTGTCTTTTAAAATTCGACCTTTTGAAATGGCAATGGTTAACATAAGAATTAGCTCGGTACTCGGCGGATTTTACCGCCTAACAATGCAGTTTTTTCCTCAATGCACTCATAGCCACGGTCAATGTGATAAATACGTTCAATGATGGTTTCACCCTTTGAAACCAAACCTGCAATAACAAGGCTAGCTGACGCTCTTAAGTCTGTCGCCATAACCGTAGCGCCCTCAAGCGATTCCTTTCCAGTACAAATTGCCGTATTACCTTCCAATTTAATATCCGCACCTAAACGCTGCAATTCATGCACGTGCATAAAACGATTTTCAAAAATAGTTTCTGTAATAATCGACGTTCCTTCAGCAAGTACATTTAACACCATAAATTGGGCTTGCATGTCCGTTGGGAATCCGGGGTATGGCGCCGTTCTAAATGACACCGCTTTAGCTCGTTTGCCTTGCATATCAAGCTCAATCCAATCATCGCCGACAGTTAATTTTGCACCTGCCTCTTCCAGCTTGGATAGCACCATGTCCAATGTATTCGGCACAACGTCCTTAATTTTAATTTTTCCACCCGTAACAGCCGCCGCCACTAAATACGTTCCAGCCTCAATTCTATCGGGCAAAATATCGTAGGTTAAATCTTTCGTTACTAATTTATCAACGCCTTGTATCGTCAATGTATCCGTTCCGATGCCCGATATGTTTGCGCCCAATGTATTTAAAAAATTCGCCAAGTCACTCACTTCTGGCTCACGCGCTGCATTTTCTAAAATGGTTGTCCCTTCGGCCAACGTTGCAGCCATCATTAAGTTTTCTGTGCCCGTGACCGTGACCATATCTAAA
>JBDOOJ010000072.1:0-3551 GCA_039830885.1 Cycloclasticus sp. | reverse complement strand
CTCTAACAGACTGAATATCTGTTTGCATTTCTGCTAATTTAAAATAAATTTCTTGGTTAGCGATTAGCGGTTTGCCAAAGGCTTTACGCTGTTTGGTGTAGTCGATGGTGATATCCACTGCGTCTTGTACTTGACTTAAATATTTAGACATAACAAACAGTCGCTCTTCTTGAAACTGCTTCATTTGATAAATAAAACCCTTACCCTCTTCGCCAATTAAATTGCCGACTGGTACATGCACATCATCAAAATAAAGCGGTGCTGTGTCTGAACTATGCGCGCCCAATTTTTTTAAGCTTTTGCCGCGTGTTACGCCTTTAGTATCAAGCGGTACAATGATTAGAGATTTGTTTTTATGCGGGCCATTTTCTTCACTGGTGTTACACAACAAACATACCCAATCTGCTTGCGTTGATGTGGTAATCCACATTTTCCCGCCATTGATAATGTATTCATCACCAACGCGCTTGGCATTTGTTTTAATCGAGGCAACATCCGAACCAGCGCCCTCTTCACTCACACCAATACAACCGACCGACTCACCTGTAATCGCCGGAACCAAGTACTTACGTTTTAATTCATCGCTACCAAAATTGGCTAAGGCAGGCGTGCACATATCTGTTTGCACACCAATGGCTGTAGAAATGCCGGAGCACTTAATACGTCCAATTTCTTCGGCAAACACAACCACGTATGAATAATCGAGCCCGAGACCGCCCCATTTTTCATCACGTCCAATACCAAGAAACCCAGCGTCGCCCATTTTTTTAAATAACTCGTGCGCAGGGAAAATACCTGCGTCTTCCCATTCATCAACATAAGGGTTTATTTCCCGTTCAACGAACTTCGCGGTTGCTTCACGCAACATCTCGTGATCTTGACTAAATAGCACTGTGACTAACCCCCAAGGTGGATATTCTTTATCGTTAAGTATAAACTTAATTTATTCAATCTAACAACTGTTAGTTTATAAAGGAATTTATTAAACCCATCATCGGAATTAACCATGTACACATCAATTTACAAAGAAGCACTTTTTAAAGATAAGGTTATTATCGTAACAGGTGGTGGTAGTGGTATCGGTCGATGTACAGCACATGAACTGGCCTCTCTTGGGGCTCATCTGATACTTATCGGTCGCTCATTGGACAAACTACAAAACGTTGCTGCTGAACTGGAAAATGACGGCTATGTTTGCGACTTTTATAGCGTTGATATCAGGGATTCAAACGCTATCAAAACGGCACTCAATGGCATCTTATCTAAGCACGGAAAAATTGATGGCCTAGTCAATAATGCCGGCGGTCAATTCCCATCTAAATTGGAAGATATCAGCGATAAAGGTTGGGAAGCGGTAATTAAAAACAACCTAAACGGTGGCTTTTATATGATGCGTGAGGTGTATAACCTTCACATGAAACAACACGGCGGCGCTATCGTTAATATTGTTGCCACCACTGCGTACGGTATGCCGCATATGGCGCACACAGGAGCTGCCCGCGCGGGCATGGTGAATCTTACCCAAACCGCTGCACTGGAATGGGTGCATTCAGGTGTTCGCGTCAACGCTGTTGCTCCAGGCTCGGTTGCCTCTAGTGGTATGGAAACCTACCCTGAAGAATTTAAGAAAAAACTTAGGGAACGTCGACATCAAATTCCGATGAAGCGCCAAGCGACCGAAGCTGAAATATCATCAGCCATCGTCTATTTATTATCGGATGGTGCCTCGTACATTACCGGTGAAGTGCTTGCGGTTGACGGCGGCTTGCCGTTAGTAAAAGAAAACTGGATTGTGCCAGAACATAATAATTGTAAAGCGAACGATGGCTTTCCTTTGTATAAGGCGCCATCCTTTTAGTTTCGCCATTTTATGTCTTTTAAAGCAGGCCCTATCAGCCCACATATCGGCTCTACCATCCGTGGTTTAGGTTTATCAAAACCTATTCCGACAGAAACGCTTAAGTCACTTAAAGCGGTCTGGTTAGAGCGCAAAGTTCTAATATTTCCTGAACAATCATTAACGCCTCAACAACAAGTCGATTGCACACGCCAGTTTGGTGAATTAGATAAATACCCTTTCTTAGAGGGCATGGATAACATGCCCTATGTGGCTGAGGTTCTTAAATTGCCGGATGAAACTATCAACTTTGGCGGAGTTTGGCATTCCGACACCAGCTATCTTAAAGCCCCAGCAGCTGGCGCGAGTTTATACGCACTTGAGCTACCCCCTATTGGTGGAGACACCATCTTTTGCAATATGGGAACGGCCTATGAAACCCTATCGGATGAGGTGAAAGAACAAATTTCAACGCTACGTGGCATTAATACGTCAAATAAAGCGGCAGTATCAAAAACACGTGAAGCACGGCTGGCAAAAGACACGAAGACGAAAACATTTACCCATACTCACCCCGTTGTTAGAACCCACCCAGAAACCGGTGAAAAGACACTGTATGTAAATGAAGCGCATACGCTTTGCTTTGACGGATGGACTGAAGAGGAAAGCCAGCCATTATTAAATAAACTGTACCAACACGCGCGAAAACCAGAGTTTCAATGCCGAATTAAATGGCAACCAGGTATGTATGTTTTATGGGATAACCGATCCACGCATCATTACCCTATAAATGATTACACCGGCTATCGTCGATTATTACACCGCGTATCCATTAAGGGCGATGTACCAACTTAAGCGCTAACGCTTGCCTTAAACAGCCTATCAATTTGGTTGTCGTCATAGCCTGCTTCTTGCAATATTTCACGACTGTTCTCGCCCAAGGAAGATGCACATATCGGTTCATTGATCATCGGCTTTGAAAACGTAACCGGCGACTTTACTCGACGTAAACGCCCTTCTGATGGGTGTTCATATTCTTCAAATAAACCAACGTCATGTAGGTGCGGGTCCTTCAACAAATCATCTAACGTTGAAACAGGTGCGAAAGGTATATCCGCTAATTCCAGCTCGGCTAACCAGTATTCAGTCGTGTTTTGTTGTAACAGATTCTCAATCATCTGATAAAGCTCGATGGTATTATCCGTCCGTTTAGCAACGCTAGAAAAGCGTGGATCATTAATTAACGCTTCTTCATCAATAATCTTAAACAATGATCGCCAATGTTTGTCGGTATAAGGTAAGGCGCAAATATAACTATCACTAGTTTTAAAGGGGCGGCGTAGTGGTGTCATTTGGCGTAAATGGCCTGGTGGACCAAGTGGTGGTTCGTAAGCCGGCCCTGTTAAATGTTCCAGCAATAGAAAGGAAGCCAGCGTCTCAAACATGGGGCTTTCAACCTCTTGACCAACACCTGTTTTTTCCGCATCGTAAAGTGCTGCCAGTATTGCCGATAACGACATTAATGAACCCACTTTATCGGCTAATGCAGTGGGAACATAGCCCGGGCGGGACTCGTTATATCGACCGTTTAAATCGGCAATGCCACAAATGCCCTGAATTAAATCGTCGTAGGCTGGCCGTTCACTGTATCGGCCATCACGCCCATAACCCACGGCGATGCATGAAACCAATTTAGGATTAATGCTAGAAAGTT
>JBDOOJ010000058.1:0-12439 GCA_039830885.1 Cycloclasticus sp. | reverse complement strand
ACTAAATGATTCAACAGCAAAAAAATAGAGTTTTATAAAATATTAATTATCCTATTGGGGGAACTTCATGAATAAATCAGAACTTATTAACGCGATTGCAGAAGCATCAGGTCTTACTAAAGCAGATGCTGGTCGTGCATTAGATGCAACACTTTCATCAGTAACATCTGCACTTCAAGGTGGCGACTCAGTCTCACTTATCGGCTTCGGCACGTTTTCTGTAAAAGCGCGTTCTGCACGTGCAGGCCGTAATCCACAGACTGGCGAAACTATCCAAATTAAAGCTTCAAATATTCCTTCATTTAAAGCTGGAAAATCTTTAAAGGCTTCTGTAAACTAGCGCCTCTTTCTATCCAAGGGTGCTTAGCTCAGCTGGGAGAGCGTCGCCCTTACAAGGCGAATGTCGGGGGTTCGATCCCCTCAGCACCCACCAACTTAGGAGTGGTAGTTCAGTTGGTTAGAATACCGGCCTGTCACGCCGGGGGTCGCGGGTTCGAGTCCCGTCCACTCCGCCAAAACAACCCTAAGGCCGTTGAGGTCTTAGGGTTTTTTTTTGAATTTTTTGATTAGGTTTTATTTATGTTAGAGAAATTAAGAACACACGTTAAAGGTTGGCTAGGAATAGTTATTCTTATAATGATTTCAATACCATTTGCTTTATTTGGTTTGCAAAACTATAGCAGCGGGGGCTCGGAAGCACCTGTTGCAGAAGTAGGTGATTATCAAATTTATCAAGCCGATGTTAATAGGGCCTATCAACAACGTATTGCTCAGTTAAAAGAGCAATACGCGGATCAATATTCACCGGACTTGTTTAATGAAGAAGCAATCCGTCTTGAGTCGCTAAACCGTTTAGTGCAGGACCAATTAGTGCTTCATACAGTGGAAAATGATGGTTACGTGGCTTCTGAAAAAGCCATTCTTGATGTAATTTCTACCATTGGTGCATTTCAAAAAAATGGACAATTTGATAAAGAATCTTATATGCAGTTACTGCAAGCACGTGGCATGACGACTAATGGCTTCGTGCAACAAGTAAAGGTTGGCTTGCAACGTGACCAATTCATAAATGCAATTGTTAACACGACACTCGTTGATGATAGTGAAATAGAAGACTTCTATCGACTCAATAATCAAACACGTGATATTCGTTATATTTCATTGTCCATAGCATCAGTAATGAATGGTTTAGAAGTGAATGAAGACGAAATAGTTAAAAGTTACAACGAAAATGAACACCTTTATAAAACCCAAGAGCAAGCCTCTATTGATTACGTTGAATTGAATTTGAGCGATTTAATGGCTGAGGTTAATCCAACTGAAGATGAGTTGTTAGCCTTTTATGAAAGTGAAAAACAAAGTTTTACCGCATTAGGCCATCGTAGAGCGAGTCATATATTATTTGAAGCGGCGGATGGAACGGCTGAAGCAGAGGCGGAAATAAAGAGAAAGCTGGCAGAGGACATTTTAGTTAGAATTAAGAACGGTGAAGACTTTGCTAAATTGGCTGCTGAATTCTCTGATGATATTGGCTCATCTAAGTCTGGTGGTGATTTAGGAATCATTACTGAAGGCATGATGGATGCTGTGTTTGAAAAGACATTGTCAGCGTTAGAAGCGGGTGGTGTGAGTGAAGTTGTTCAGACAAGTTATGGATTTCATATCATAAAACTCACAGAATTAGAGGCCGATACGATTCAAGCCTATGCTGTGGTTGCCGAAAAAGTTAAGGAATTACTTAAAAAAACAACGGCGAGTGAAATGTTTTACCAATCAGCGGAAAGGTTTGCGGAATTAGGCTTCGAAAACCCAGGTGGGCTCGATGCGTTGGTTGAAGAACTTGGTTTGTCTATTAAGCAGCAAGAGAACGTGTCTAAAAATACCGCTGAGGGTGTTGCGTCATCAGACAAAGTTCGACATGCTGTTTTTAGTGAAGATGTGTTGGCGGGTAATAATAGTGAAGCCATCGAGTTAGCGCCAGAACACCTTGTTATATTGCGTATAAAAGAACATAAAGCTGAATCTGTTATGTCGTTAGACGATGTGCGTGGCGCAGTGGAGTTGGCGGTAAAATCTAATAAAGCAGGTCTTTTACTTAAGCAAAAAATAGCTGAATTAATGACTAAAATCAACTCAGGTGAGTCGATTAAGGCATTGGCCGCAGCGAGCGATGTCATATTAACTGATGTGGGCCCCGTGACGCGAAGCGAAAAATCAGTGCCTGATGTTTTATTAAGGGATGCCTTTAGTATGTCACATCCAGTGGATGGTGAGCCTTCATTCAAGGAAAGTGTTTTAAGTAATGGAGATGCGGTTATCATTGAACTTAATAAAATAACCGACGGCGATGAAGCAGATATTACAGATGCTTCTCGTGAATCATTTAAAAAATTCTTAGCACGTTTAAAAGGTGAAGTAACCTTGGCAGCCTCTTTAGCGAATTTAAGTGTTGCCGCGGACGTTAAATTCGCCAACAAACCCGAGTAAAAAACATGAAATTACACTGGCAGATATTTATAGCAATTGGCTTGGCTATTGTTGCCGGTATATTAACAGGTGAGACCGCTGGAATTGGTTCCTTTGTGTTTTACGATGTGTACGTTTTTCTTGGAACTCTGTTCCTTAATGCCTTGAAAATGCTGATCGTGCCGCTTATCTTTTCATCTATTATTTGCGGCATAGGCAATATGGGTGATTTAGGTGGGCTTGGGCGACTAGGCAGTAAAACTATTACCTATTACCTATCGACCAGCGTTGTGGCTATCTTAATTGGTTTACTGCTGGTAAATGTGGTTGAGCCCGGAATTATAGACGGTGAACCGGTGCGCGATAGGGTAGGTTTAACAGCGGATATCAGTGACATTGCTGCCAAAGTTGAAGGTAAAGGCGCGAGTGACTTAACGGGTATCTTTTTACGTATGGTACCCACTAATATAGTTGAAGCCGCCGCTAATGGCCAAATGCTGGGGCTGATATTCTTCGGCCTATTGTTCGGTTACTTTTTAACTCAAATAGCGAAAGAGAATAAAAAGGTGTTACTGACATTTTGGAACGCCGTTTTGCAAGTGATGATGAAAATGACCGATTGGGTGATGACGTTTGCGCCCATTGGTGTGTTCGGCTTAGTGGCTAAAGTCGTCGCATCTACAGGTTTAGCCGCCTTTTTGCCGTTAGCGTATTTTTTCTTCACCGTAGTGTTCGCGTTAGCCATACACATGTTTGTGGTGATGCCCATCGTATTGAAGTATTTAGGCCGCGTTAATCCCCTGCGTCATTACAAGGCAATGTTGCCGGCTATATTGACGTCCTTTTCAACCAGTTCATCGTCTGCCACATTACCCATTACCCTTGAATGCGTTGAAAAAAATGCTGGCGTGTCGAAGAGAACAAGTAGTTTTGTTTTGCCGCTGGGCGCCACCATTAACATGGATGGTACGGCGTTGTATGAATGTGTCGCCGCGATGTTTATTGCACAAGCTTACGGCTTGGACTTAGGGTTTACGGAACAGTTTTTAATTGTTATTACTGCGCTGGTAACATCGATTGGTGTTGCGGGTATTCCAGCTGCGAGCTTAGTGGCCATTAGTATTATTTTGGCGACCATCGGTTTGCCGTTGGAAGGCATTGGTTTAATTCTCGCGGTTGACCGTGTGCTTGATATGTGCAGAACCAGTGTGAATGTATTCAGTGATTCTTGTGGCGCGGTTATTATTGCTCGAAGTGAAGGCGAGGATCAGATTTTAAGCTCGTGATAATGCTTATCATTTAACTCGATGAGTACACCAATCAAACATGTTTTTATCGTTGTTTTTTTGCTGCTATCGGCTTGTTCAGACAGCGCTTTAAACAATCCCTATAGTGATTCCGAGCATACAGAAAAAATTATCTACACGGCTTTTTCTGAACGTCCCAAACACCTTGATCCAGCAAAGGCGTATAGCTCAAATGAGTACGCGATTATTGCGCAAGTCTACGAGCCTCTATTTCAATATCATTACCTTAAAAGGCCGTATCAGCTGGAGCCGTTATTAGCCGCATCCATGCCAACGGTCAGCTACTTTGATTACACGGGCGCTCAACTGCCTGTGGATGCCGCTGATGCAGATATTGCCTACAGCGAGTACCAACTATCCATTATGCCGAAAGTGCGCTATCAGCCTCACCCAAGCTTTAATGTCGCGTTGCATAACAAACTGCCGCTTGCGTGGAATGGTGAGAATGTTTATGACTTGCCACTGTCTAGCCGCCAATTAACATCGGATGATTTTATTTACCAAATTAAACGCTTAGCTGATCCCGCCACACAGTCTCCTATAGCCGGCTTAATGGGTAATTACATTGTTGGTTTTACTGAGTTTTCGACAAAACAAACCGCGTTAAAAAAACAATACCCGATGTTACGTAAAGCGCAGCGATTACAGTCCGAGTCTATGTTGGGTGTTAAGCGAATAGACGATTTGAATTTTAGTATTCGTATTAAGGGAAAGTACCCGCAATTTATCAATTGGTTGGCGATGCCATTTTTTTCGCCCATGCCTTGGGAGGCGGATGAGTTTTACAGTAACCCCAACTTACAGAAGAAAAACATCAGCTTAGATTGGTTTCCCGTTGGAACAGGGCCTTACTATTTACAAGAGAACAATCCTAATCGGCGAATGGTATTGGCGAAAAACCCGAATTTTCATGATGAGCTTTACCCGGCAGACGGGGCCGCAGATTCTAGAGAAAAAGGCTTGCTGAACGATGCAGGGAAAAAGCTGCCGCTCACGGATAAAGTGATGTTTTCATTAGAAAAAGAAAGCATTCCTTATTGGAATAAATTTTTGCAAGGCTATTACGATTCATCGGGTATCAGTTCAGATAGCTTTGATCAAGCGGTTAGCTTTTCAGGCGCTGGAGACGTTGGTTTAACTGAGGACATGCTGGAGCGCGAGATTGATTTGCAAACAGCGGTGACAACGTCGAGTTATTACCTGGGGTTTAATATGCTGGATAAAGTGCTGGGTGGTTATACCGAGAAGGTAAAAAAACTTCGTCAGGCGATTTCCATTGCGGTGGATTATGAGGAGTATATTTCAATTTTTCAAAACGGCCGTGGCGTGCCGGCACAGAGCATTATCCCACCGGGAATTTTTGGCCATGTTGCTGGCGACAAAGGCATTAATCAAGCGGTTTATACGGTGCAAAATGGTATACAAAGGCGGTCTGTTGATGAAGCAAAATCCTTGCTGGCAGAAGCGGGGTACGGTAACGGCATTGATCCATCAACGGCTAAGCCTTTAGTGTTATATTTTGACACGATGGACAGCGGGCCAGACAGCAAGGCGAGGTTGAACTGGTTACGTAAGCAATTTAATAAGTTAAACATTCAATTGGTTATACGGGGAACAGATTACAACCGCTTTCAAGAGAAAATGCGAAACGGCAATGCACAAATGTTTATGTGGGGTTGGAACGCGGATTATCCAGACCCTGAAAACTTTTTATTTTTGTTATACGGTAAAAATGCGAAGGCTGTGTATGGTGGCGAGAACGCAGCTAATTATCAAAATGAACAGTTTGATGCTTTATTTGAAACGATGAGTACTATGGATAATACGCCACAACGACAGGCCATTATTAACCAAATGATCGCCATCACACAAGACGATGCACCGTGGCTATGGGGCTTCCACCCAAAAGCCTTTTCACTGCATCATGCTTGGTATAAAAACGTTAATCCAAATTTAATGGCGAATAATAAAACTAAATACATCAATATAGACCCTGCACAGCGTCAGCAGTATCAAGCAGCATGGAATAAGCCCGTTTATTGGCCATTGGCTGTGCTGTTGCTGGTGTTTATTTGCCTGTTAATGCCTGCGTATGTAATCTACAGGCGTATAGAACGTTCAACCGCCCTATGATTAATTACATACTTCGACGTTTATTGTATGTATTGCCGGTACTGGTGGGCGTTAATATCCTTACCTTCGTGCTGTTTTTTGTTGTCAACACGCCGGATGATATGGCGCGTATGCAATTGGGTGATAAACACGTATCACAAGCCGCTGTGGATAACTGGAAAGCTCAACGTGGTTACGACTTGCCTTTATTATGGAATGAAGAAGAAGAGGGGTTTGCTAAGGCCTCTAAGACCATCTTCTTTGAAAAATCAGTGGGTTTATTTGTGTTTGATTTAGGCACGTCAGATAACGGACGCGATATCATTGCCGATATCTCACAACGTATGTGGCCAAGCCTGGCGATTGCCATTCCATCATTAATTTTTGGTGTGTTGGCGAACATCACCTTCGCGTTGCTGCTGATTTTTTATCGTGGCAGTTACTTGGAGTTTGGCGGCTTGTTTATTTGCATTACGCTGATGTCCATATCGGGCTTGTTTTATATCATTGCTGGCCAGTATTTTATTGGCAAACTGCTCGTTCTTACGCCCATCTCGGGCTATGCACCGGGTATGGATGCCGTAAAATTTATCATATTGCCGGTCTTAATCGGCATTGTCGGTGGGCTGGGGTCTGGCGTGCGTTGGTACCGCACCTTATTTTTGGAGGAGGCTGCTAAAGATTACGTGAGAACAGCGAAGGCGAAGGGCTTGTCGGACTTACAAATATTATTTAAACACGTTCTTAAAAATGCCCTGATTCCTATATTGACCGGTATCGTGGTTATTTTACCGTTGTTGTTTATGGGCAGTTTAATAACGGAATCATTTTTCGGCATACCCGGTTTAGGTAGTTACACCATTGACGCTATCAGCAGCCAAGATTTTGCGATTGTCCGTTCAATGGTGTTCTTGGGGTCGTTCTTATATATCATCGGCTTGTTGTTAACCGACATTTCGTACACTCTGGTTGACCCGCGGGTTAGGTTAGACTGATGTTAACGCTGCTATGGACAGATATTGCGGTGTTTGCGTTGGTGATAGCGGGTATGTACGGTGCTTGGGCCAGCAGTAAAAAAGAGCATTTACGTCGCCCTTGGGGTCAGGTTTTTGAAAGTACTGTTGGGGTTGTTTCTTTAACCGTGCTATTGGTGTTTATTCTTGTTGGCGTGTTGGATTCGGTTCGTATTCAACACCATGACGCGCTGGCCAGTGGCGAGGTCAGTGAGCACGCGAAAACCTTGAGTTTGCTGGATATTGTATTAACACCGATAAGAACACGTGTTGAGAAAACGTACTCAATGCCGTTTGCGCACACGGCGTATGCCAAGGAAATGGTTGCCGACAGTAACGGCCAATCGCAATGGCATTACCCACGGTTAGTGTTTGCAGGTTCTCATTTGGCCTACCCAGCGGTTGAAAAAACCAGCGATATTGGTCATAAAATATTAATGGGCGTTGCAGTAGCCGTGTTGGTTTGGTTGCTGTTGATACTTTGCATAACAGGTATTCGTGGCCAGCATCCCTTTAAACAAGATGCTAACGGCCTTAAGGCGTGCGTATGGACCTTGCTGGCTGTATTTCTATTGTTAGGTGCGGCGGCTAATTTGGCGCCTTACTATCATATTTTAGGCACCGACAAGGTTGGCGAAGATGTTCTGTATCAGGCCATTAAAAGCATTAGAACAGGCTTGGTGATTGGTGCCTTAACCACCATCGTTATGCTACCAATAGCGATTAGCTTGGGGTTGATGGCGGGTTTCTTTCGAGGCTGGGTCGACGATGTTATCCAATACCTTTATACCACGCTAAGTTCTATACCCGGCGTGTTACTGATTGCTGCGGCTATTTTAATGGCGCAGGTGTATATGGCTAATAATCCCGAATTATTTACCACGTTGGAAGACCGAGCCGATATGCGCTTATTGCTGCTTTGCATGATTTTGGGTGTCACTAGCTGGACTGGCTTATGCCGCTTGTTGCGTGCTGAAACATTAAAAATACGTGAAATGGATTATGTAATTGCGGCGCAGGCTTTGGGTGTTAAGCAGCTGCAAATACTAAAACGGCACGTGTTGCCGAATGTAATGCACTTGGTGATGATAACCGTGGTATTGGACTTTAGTGGCCTTGTGCTCGCCGAAGCGGTGCTGTCGTATATTAATATTGGCGTTGACCCATCTACCTACAGTTGGGGCAATATGATCAATACCTCTCGACTTGAAATGGCCCGTGAGCCGATTGTTTGGTGGTCACTGGCTGCTTCTTTTGTGTTTATGTTTACGCTGGTGTTAGCGGCAAATTTATTTGCTGATGTGGTTCGGGATGCCTTTGACCCACGAGCTAATAACTAAGCTATTTTACTTTAACTAAAACTTATAACATATTGATAAATGAACAAATATATTTTTCATAAAGATAATTTTTCAACTGAAGAATTGAATCTAATTGATGCGAAATTCTCCGAAATGCCCGTCAAAAAGAGTAGTTTTTATGCCCTTGAATCGAATGAGCTGATTGAATTATCGGCCATTCGCGAACAACTTGGTTGTGATATCAGCCATTTAGAGGCGTCATTCGATGCTAAAGGCATTCGCTTATTGGTAACGGATATGGATTCGACACTTATCTCCATTGAATGCATCGATGAAATTGCCGATATGTTGGGTATTAAAGCGCAAGTGTCGGCAATAACAGAAGCGGCCATGCGCGGGGAATTGGATTTTGAAGCGTCGTTGACGCAGCGCGTCGCGTTATTAAAAGGTTTGCCTGTAGAGGAGTTGCAACGGGTATACGACGAGCGCTTAACGCTTAACCCAGGGGCAGAAGAATTAATTTTATTCCTTAAAAAATCAAATATAAAACTGGCCTTGGTTTCTGGTGGGTTCACTTTCTTTACGGATAAGTTAAAAGACAGGCTCGGCTTAGATTACACCTTAGCAAATACATTAGGCATTGAAGATGGCCGGTTAACTGGAAAAGTGGTCGGTGATATTATCGGTGCTCAAGCTAAGGCAGATCTGCTATTGGCGCTATCAAATGAGTTAGCAATAGACACCAGCCAAGTGATTTCTATGGGCGATGGCGCGAATGATTTGTTGATGATGGATGAGGCTGGTTTAAGCGTCGCTTATCACGCAAAACCAACGGTGCAAGCGCAAACGGACATCCAGTTAAATAACGCTGGTTTGAACGCCGTTGTGGACCTATTGAAAGCATAAACAGCATGTCGCAACCGCTACTCTCAATTGAAGGTTTAAAAACCCAGTTCAATCAACAGTCTGACACCATAAAGGCGGTTGATGGCATTAGTTTTGAGATTGCCGAGGGGGAAACCTTTGCCTTGGTAGGCGAGAGCGGTTGTGGAAAATCTGTGTCGGCACTGTCTGCGTTACGTTTATTACCGAATAATGCACAAATAACAGCGGGTAAGGTGCTTTACCGAGGTAAGGATTTACTGCGGATGGCTGAAAAAGATATGCGTAACATCCGCGGCGTGCGTATTTCGATGATTTTCCAAGACCCCATGACATCGCTGAACCCAGTGATGAGTATTGGTGAACAAATTGCAGAAACAGTCTTATTACACAAGCAGCAACCTGCTTCTGCTGTTAAGTCGAAAGTGATTAGCTTAATTAAGCAGGTAGGGATGCCGGATGCGGAAGAACGTTATGCGGCGTTTCCACATCAACTGTCGGGGGGCATGCGCCAGCGAGTGATGATTGCCATGGCGTTGGCGAATGAACCTGATTTATTGATAGCAGATGAGCCAACCACCGCGTTGGATGTAACGATTCAAGCGCAAATTTTGCAGTTATTGAAAGACTTGCAGCGCCAAACGGGCATGTCGTTGTGGATTATCACGCATGACCTCGGCATTGTGGCGGATATAGCCGATAAAGTCGCCGTTATG
Organism: Cycloclasticus sp.; assembly: GCA_039830885.1. Lineage (GTDB taxonomy): Bacteria > Pseudomonadota > Gammaproteobacteria > Methylococcales > Cycloclasticaceae > Cycloclasticus. The sequence goes on along the minus strand of JBDOOJ010000058.1, from coordinate 2,642 downwards.
TACGCAGGTCAGTTGGTTGAAGTGGCGACGCGCGACGATTTTTTTAGGCGTCCAGCGCACCCTTATAGTCAGCGGCTGTTTGACTCATTACCTAAAATGGATAAACGCGATGAGGCGCTGGTAACCTTGTCAGGTTCGGTGCCTAAATTGTCTGCTGAGTTTAGTGGCTGTCGATTTGCCGAACGTTGTGATTATAAAGAAGCTGTCTGCGTTGAAGGCACAGAAATCAAATGGCAATCAATATCTCAAGTTCACCAAGTACGTTGCGTAAAGCATGCTGAGCTTGTGCAGACGGTGCCGACCTCATTTGTGCCAATTTCTTCAAGCAAGCAGGTGTTTGGTAAGTCTTCGTTGACGGTCAAAAATTTAAAAATTCATTTTCCGATTAAAAAAGGCTTATTGAAGCGGACAGTCGGCCAAGTTAAAGCGGTCGATGGGGTGAGTTTTGAATTGAAACCGGGTACCACCACGGCCTTGGTGGGCGAGTCTGGTTGTGGAAAGACGACATTAGGCAAAGGCTTATTGCGGCTATTACCGCTCACATTGGGCCAAATTAATTACAATGGCTGTGACTTAGCAGCACTGGGCGATCAAGAGTTCAATCGCTATCGCGAGCAATTGCAAATCATCTTTCAAGACCCGTTTTCATCCATGAACCCTAGGATGTTGGTAGGCGATATATTAGAAGAAGGTTTAAAAGCCTTAAGGCCTAATCTAAGTGATATGGACGTACAGCAGCAATGCGACGATTTATTGCTTAAGGTGGGTTTGACCACCGATGTTAGGCAACGTTATCCACATGAATTTTCAGGCGGGCAACGTCAACGGCTTTGCATCGCGCGGGTATTAGCGGTTAAGCCGTCGGTTATTGTTTGTGATGAACCGACCAGTGCGTTGGATGTATCCGTGCAGGCACAAGTGTTGAACTTATTAAAAAGTTTACAAAAAGAGCAAGGGTTAAGTTATTTATTTATCACGCATGATTTGTCGGTTGTCTCGTATTTATCCGATACCGTAGCGGTGATGTATTTAGGACGTATTGTGGAAGAGGGTACGGTTGAAGAGGTGCTGAATAGCCCCGCGCACCCCTACACAAAAGCATTAATCGATGCCGTTCCAAGCTGGGACAAACAGCAACAGCGTAAAGTGATAAAACTGCCCGATAACATGCCGTCAGCGTCAAATCCGCCAAGTGGTTGTCACTTTCATACTCGTTGTGCAGAAGCTATGCCGCAATGCAGCGAACAGCAACCGGCGAATGTTCGCTTAAGCTCTAGCCACCAAGTGAATTGCTTTTTGTTTAAGAGCGAGTAACGTCAACAATAATTTTTAGCTTTTGACCGGGTTTTAAATACTTCTTATTTAAAACATTCCAGCGTTTTAGGTCGGCAATGCTGACATTGAATTTTTTTGAAATAAGGTACAAAGAATCGCCGTTTCTAACCGTGTAGCGAATGGTTTGGTGTTTGCGTGAGGCGGTTAAGGGTGTCGATGGGCTGGCATGCGAGTGTTTCCCCCACACCACCAATGTTTGGCCAACCTTTAAGGTATCGCCGGGTGCCATAGCATTCCATTTGGCTAATTGGCGAATACCCACCTGATATTGCTTGGCAATGCCCCAAAAAGAATCACCGGACTTAACTCGATACTTAATTTTGTAGCCGTTACGTTTGGTATTAACAATCGCATTTTTTCGCATTGCAACGCTATTGGAATACAGCGCGACATTGTAATTGGCGGTAGGAATCAGTAGGTGCTTACCGGCCCTAATGGCATTATTACGAATACCGTTAACTTGGCTTATTTGCTTGATTGTTGTGCGGTAGCGCCGTGCAATATGCCCAATGGTCTCGCCGGGCTTGACCTTATGACGAACCCACTTTAGCCGTTGTGAGTCGGCCAGTTCAGCAATTCGTGACGTAAACACGGGTGCCTTCTCAATAGGAATCAATAAATAATGCGGCCCAGTAGGGCTCGTTGCCCATTGGTTGTAAGACGGGTTTAAAACGTACAATTCCTCAATACTGATGTCGGCTAACTCAGCCGCGCGAGCTAAGTCGATTTGTTTAATAATATCAACGCGTTCAAAAAAAGGCTCGTTTGGGATAGGTACCAGTTTGATATTGTATTTTTCAGCATTCGCCATGATTGTCGCTATGGCGATAAGTTTAGGGACGTAGTGTTCAGTTTCTTTACGTAATGATAGCGACCAGAAATCATGAGGTTTACCGGCACGTTTGTTTTTTCGAATAGCGGAAGAAATAGTGCCGCCTCCCGCGTTGTATGCAGCTAACCCTAGCAACCAATTATTATCAAAGCGCTTAGAGAGTTGCGTGAGGTAATCAAGCGCCGCGGAGGTAGACGTATAAACATCACGGCGGCCGTCATACCACCACGTTTGCTCAAGGCCAAAAGCACGCCCGGTTGATGGGATGAATTGCCAAAGCCCAGCCGCTCTACCGTGTGAGTAGGCAAAGGGTCGATAAGCGCTTTCGACAATCGGTAGCAAGGCTAATTCACCAGGAATTCCGCGCTCTTCAATTTCATTCACAATATGAAAGAGGTAAGGCGCTGCATTTTTCTGCACACGGTTTAAATACTCAGGGTGTCGGCTATACCAATCAATTTCAGCTTGAATGAGC
>JBDOOJ010000107.1:0-12753 GCA_039830885.1 Cycloclasticus sp. | reverse complement strand
AAAGTTTTATGCTGGGTTGAAAGCTTAATAACAAGGATAGACTATAAAAATGAAATCGCCTATGCCTCTTGGGCCTTTAATGATTGATATCGAAGATGTCGAGCTTTCACAAGTTGATCGGGACATCTTTAGCCATCCGTTGGTGGGTGGTTTAATTCTTTTCTCAAGAAATTATGAGTCGCTTGAGCAAGTAAGGGTGTTGTGTGATGAGATTCATCGCTTGAGGCAAGAGCCGTTGTTGATAGCGGTTGACCATGAAGGCGGTCGAGTGCAACGATTTAGAAATGGTTTTACTCAAATACCTTGCATGCAGCGCTTAGGCGATGTTTACGCAGAAGATAAACAACGTGGATTAGTCTGCGCACAACAAGTGGCGTGGTTAATGGCGGCTGAATTACGTCAAGTGGGTGTGGATTTTAGCTTTGCGCCGGTGCTCGATTTGGATTACGGCTGTAGCGAAGTAATTGGAGATCGCGCTTTTTCTAGTGATAAACAAGCCGTAGCAAATGTTGCCGAGGCGTTTCAGCGCGGCTTGACGGATGCGGGCATGGCGAGCATTGGCAAACATTTCCCTGGGCACGGGGCAGTCGCGCCAGACTCTCATATCGCTATTCCTGTCGATGAGCGTCCACTCGACGCGATTATGCAAGAGGATATTTACCCGTTTAAACAACTGATTGCCGCGGGCATGAAAGGCATTATGCCGGCGCACGTTATTTATAAACAAATGGACGAATTGCCCGCCGGGTTTTCTGATTATTGGTTGCAGACGGTGTTACGTAAACAATTAGGTTTTAATGGCGCTATTTTTAGTGATGACTTAACCATGCACGGCGCCAGTGTAGTGGGAGATTATGTGCAGCGCGCAAGGCGGGCATTGCAGGCCGGTGGTGATATGGCCTTGGTGTGTAATGATCGTTCAGCCGCCGAGCAAATTATTGACGGCTTAAATGGCATGGTAATAAATACAGATTCGGTTGAACGTCTAAAGGCCATGCGGCCGACGTCGTTAGTGTCGCCTGAACCGCTTCGTGATTCAAAACAATGGCAACACAGTCATAACATTATCGAGGAACTGAGTTAAATGAACGTTTCACTGACTGAAATTGAAATCGTTGAAAATAACAGTGTCTGCTTATTAGATGAACGCGAAGTTGAGACGATGTTTGTTCGCTTAGCGGGAGACATTGCCGGGCAGTGCAAAGATATGAACCCCGTTGTACTGTGTGTGATGACGGGTGCTGTGGTTGCGGTTGGTCGCTTGCTGCCCAAATTAAATTTTCCGTTAGAAATGGACTACATTCACGTAACGCGCTATCAAGGAAAAACTGTCGGTGAAGATTTGGTGTGGAAACAACTGCCAACTATTCCATTATTAGGTAGAACCGTGATAATTGTTGATGACGTATTGGATGAAGGCATTACCATGGCGAAGCTAAAAGAATACTGCGTTGAACAAGGGACTGAACGCTGTTATACAGCGGTACTCGTGGATAAGGCCATTGCACAGGATAAGCCGATAAGGGCAGATTTTGTAGGCTTTCAGGCGGGGGATGAATATTTATTTGGCCTGGGGATGGATTACAAAGGTTACTTGCGTAATGCGAATGGTTTATTCGCCTGTCCAAAAAATTTAGAGGAATTATTATGTCACTGTTAGCAATTATTGGCGGAACGGGGTTAAGCAAGTTGGTTGACCTGGATGATGTGTATAAACGGGTAATTAAGACCCCTTATGGAGAACCTTCGTCGGCATTGACCTTCGGCACATTAAATGGCGTTGAGGTGGTGTTTTTGGCGCGACATGGGTATGGGCATACCATTCCGCCGCACAAGATTAACTATCAAGCGAATATTTGGGCGCTAAAGGAAGCCGGTGCGACAAACATTGTGGCAGTGGCGGCGGTGGGCAGCATGAACCAAACGATGCCGCCTGCAAGCGTGGTGTTGCCCAATCAACTGATTGATTACACGTGGGGGCGTTCGTCTACCTATTTTGAAGAAGACCTAGAGCAAGTGGTGCATATTGACTTTACTAACCCGTATTCGACAACGCTAAGGGATAGCCTTATTGCGGCTATGGCTGACGTAGATTTGCCAGCACTGAAAGAGGCGGTTTATGCCTGCACACAGGGTCCAAGGCTAGAGACCGCGGCCGAAGTGGTCAGGCTTGAACGCGATGGCTGTGACCTTGTCGGCATGACGGGTATGCCAGAAGCGGGGTTAGCGAGAGAACTTAAATTAAATTATGCCTGTTGCGCCGTTGTTGTTAATTGGGCTGCGGGGCTTGAGGGTGATGAAATAAGCATGGATAAGATTGAAGTGTTTGCATCTAAAGGTATGGGTAAAGTTCATGCAGTGTTAACTGCATTGGTGAGTCAGATGAAAGCGAGCGCTGGTTAATTTAAGTATAATAAAGTCATCATTTAAAATATTAAAAAAATGAATTTAAAACAATTTTATAGTGTAGCTAATCAGCTGGTTAACGTAAGCCGTGAGCAAGCGAGTTTGTTCGCAAAGTCCGTTGCCGGTGATTTCAACCCCTTGCATGACATTGACGCAAAACGTTTTTGCGTGCCCGGCGATTTGTTATTTGCGGTGGCGCTAACCGAATTAGGCGTCAGTCAATCGATGCGCTTTGACTTTGAAAGCATGGTGACGGAGAAAACCATTGTTAAACTGCCGTCAGAACTATTGGCTGAATTCAGTTTGCGAGACCAAAATGATAAGTCGATGATGACGATTCATAGTTCGGGCGACATCAGTCGCGATGACCGTTTTATTTCAAGCTTGATTGAGAAATACGTCGAGTTTTCAGGTCGAACGTTCCCTGAAATTCTGATCGATTTAATGAAAAAAAATAACGTGATGATTAACCCAGCTAGGCCGTTAATTATCTACAAAGACATGGTGATTGAGGTTGAGCAATTTGTCAGTGGCGAATTAGCGCTAGAATTTGCAGGTGCCTCGATGAACGTGAACGGTAAAAAAGGCAGCGTAAAACTGGAGTTCGATTTATTCGTCGATGGAAATAACATCGGGCACGGCACGAAGGATATGGTGGTGTCGGGCCTTAGACCGTTTGAACAAGAAGCGATTGATACGATTGTGTCTGATTACAACGCAACCAAACAAGCGTATTCAGCTTAGTTTTCGTTTAATTTACTAGGGTTTACTGGCGCCAACTCAGTTACTTCAACCGTGGACTGTTCTTGTATTAAGTCGGTTGTCGAAACGGCCGCTTCAGGCGAGTCGATTTTTTCTACAATAACCATGACACCAAACCGCGGGTGATCAAAATAGTGTGTGTCGCTGGTTTTAATTCGCCGGGGTTCTTTAAGTCGGTACATGGTCGCGGGTTGTATCGCTATATTGCTTATATAGTTAGCGTCGAGCGTGGCCGGCATCATTTCGGTTAACTGCAAATCAACATTTAAGTGTAAATAGCGACCACGGTGAAAGGTAAGCGTTCCTTCAAGTTGAATGGCGCCGGCTTGTAGAACGATTTGAATGGCTTGCAACGAGCTTTTTTCTTCTAATGGTTGAATCCAGCCGCCGTGAGCAATGGGTGTGTACGACGACAGTTTGCTAAGTCGTCTTACCACGCCATGAAGTTGTTGCTGGTCAATATTGAGTGTGCTAAATGCTTTGCTGACGGCTGGCTTCATGCTGTCAGCTGAGAGGGTTGTTTGTTGAATGTTGCTAGCAGAAGGGCTGTCTAATTCGATAGCGCCGATAGGCATGTCAAACGGTTCTTTTGTCCAAGGTTCTAATGCTTGATTACTGAGCGGGTTGTTTTCGAAAATAATGTATTCAACACTGTACCAGTCAACTTCTTGTTGTTCTTCGATGTGGTTTTCTGCAGACATAACCGTGCTGTTGAAAACAAGAATAACAAGGGTGAGGATTAAAGCGCGATAAGTCAGCATAAGTTAGTGTTCAGTCAGTGCTATTGAAGTGAGTAGTTCGAGTATAAACTCAACTTTGGCCTCGGTGCTATCAAGTTTTTTAGTGAAGCGTATTTTTTGTGGGCCATTCAGCTGAAAAACATGTGGCTGTGTTTGAATTAACTCGATAATTTTTGCGGGGTCAATACGTGGTTCGTTAGAAAATTGAATTAAGCCATTAGACTTTCCAAAACTCACTTTTTCAACGCCCACTCGGTTGGCCAGTTGTTTTATTTCGCTGATACCAAACAGACATTTGGTGCTGTCTGGCAATAAGCCGAAGCGATCAATCATTTCGATTTGTAAGTCGCGTAAGTCTTCTACGTTATCGGCGCTGGCAATGCGTTTATACAAAACAAGGCGGCTGTGCACGTCAGGTAAGTAGTCGTCTGGAATCAACGCGCTTTCATGCAGGTCAATTTCGGGGCCGGTATCAATGCGTTGCTCAAGTTCAGGTTGCTTACCTGATTTAATGGCGGCCACGGCGTTGTCGAGTAGTTCGGTGTACAGCGTGAAACCAATTTCTTGAATGTCACCACTTTGACTATCGCCGAGCAACTCGCCAGCGCCACGAATTTCCATATCGTGAGTTGAGAGGCTAAAGCCGGCACCTAAATCAGCACTGCTTTGTATCGCATCGATGCGCTTTTCAGCATCTTTTGTCATCACGCCGTCCGGCGGAACAATCATATACGCGTAGGCGCGATGGTGCGAGCGACCTACGCGGCCACGTAATTGATGCAATTGCGATAAACCCAGTTTATCCGCGCGGTTAATGATGATGGTGTTGGCATTGGGCAGGTCGATACCATTTTCAATAATGGTGGTGGAGACCAGTACATTGAAGCGATGATGGTAAAAATCCAACATGATGTGTTCCAACTCGCTTTCACGCATTTGCCCGTGTGCTTTCATAATGCTAGCGTCAGGTACCAGCTCTTCTAATTCAAGCACCATGCGATCCATACTGGCAATGTCATTATGCAATACAAAAATTTGCCCACCACGGCGTATTTCTCGCTGGCACGCTTCCTGAATTAAGCCGTTGTTCCATTCCGATACAAACGTTTCTATGGCGTGACGGTTTGGCGGTGGCGTAGCGATAATGGAAATGTCGCGTAAGCCAGACATCGCTTGATTCAAGGTTCTAGGAATCGGTGTGGCTGTTAATGTCAGCATGTCGACTTCTGAACGCATGGATTTAAAATGTTCTTTATGGCGTACGCCAAAACGTTGTTCTTCATCAATAATCACCAAACCTAGGTTGTGATATACCAATGATTTTTGTACCAATTTGTGAGTGCCAATCAAAATATCCACGTTGCCTGCAGCGGTATCCGCAATGATTTGCTTTTGTTTTTTAGCGCTGACAAAACGCGATAACACTTCGACGCGAATCGGCCAATCGGCAAAACGGTCAGAAAAGTTTTGAAAGTGTTGTTGTGCCAATAAAGTGGTGGGCACTAAAATAGCGGTTTGGTAATGGTTGCTTGCCGCGGTGAACGCGGCGCGCATGGCCACTTCGGTTTTGCCAAAGCCGACATCACCACAGATAACGCGGTCCATCGGTTTTGCTAGACTCATGTCGTGTAGCGTTTGCTCAATAGCGGTTGCTTGATCTTCAGTTTCTTCAAAGGGAAACGCACGGGCGAAGGTGTCGTACTCTGCCGATTCAACCACCATAGGGTTACCTGGTTTAGCGGCGCGTCTGGCATGAATGTCAAGTAACTCAGCGGCCACATCGCGAGCGCGCTTAAGGGCTTTTTTACGGGCCTTTTCCCACTGGTCGCTGCCAAGCTTGTGTAGTGGTGCGTTATCGCCCTGTGCGCCCATGTAACGGCCAATCAGGTTGAGCGAGGAAACAGGCACGTAGAGTTTGTCGTTATTCGCGTATTCGAGGGTCAAAAACTCTGTTTCAATGGAATCCACAACCAGGTGTTTTAAGCCAATATAGCGGCCAACACCGTGTTCTTGGTGCACCACCGGCGAGCCTATTTCAAGTTCGGCTAAGCTGTTGAAAATATTTTCAAGCCGCTGGCTAGACGATGACCGTCGGCGACGCCGTTGTTGTACACGCGTGCCGAATAAATTGTTCTCGGTAATCAGTGAGAAGGTATCAGTACTTAGCCCCTCATCTATGGGCGCAACGGCAATGCAGGGTGAATCATCATTGTCGATAAACTCTTTCCAGTGCTCAATAACGCGCGGTCGAATATTGAGTTTTTGTAATTGCAATAACATCGATTCACGATGGCCAGCCGATTCAGCAATAAACAGAGTTTTATGCCCGTTGGCATGTAGTATTTTGAGTAAAGGCTGCTCATCAGCGGTATTTTTCGGATTAATAAGAGCTGTTTTATCTAACTCATCGATGTGACTACTGAGACTGATACGAGGGAAGTTTGACAGCTGTTTATTAAAGCTTTCAATATCGTGAAACAGTAAATCGGGCCGTAACGCAGGGCGGTCAATATCACGTTGCCGGTGTTCAAAGCGTTCGACGACTTGTTGAGCAAACGTATCACCAGCGGCTTGGATGTCGCCGTGTAAGATAATGGTTGCTTCGCTTATGTAGTCAAAAAATGATTCAGTCTTATCTACAAATAAAGGCAGGTAGTTTTCGATGCCGTTTGGGATATTGCCTTTGGATACTTGTTGGTACACAGCATTTTTGTCAGATACAGTTGGGAAGTGCTCTCTGAACTTTTGCCTAAATAACCGGATGCTGTTGTCATTGATGGGGAATTCGCGTGCAGGGAACAGTTGTATCGAATCTACCTGTTCATCTGAGCGCTGTGTTTCCACGTCGAAGGTGCGAATGGACTCGACCTCATCATCAAACAAGTCAATTCTATAGGGTTTTTTGCTGCCCATTGGAAACATGTCGAAGATGGACCCACGCACTGAATATTCACCATGTTCTTGTACTGAATGAACGTTTTGATAGCTTAGTGAATCAAGGTTTAAGCGTGTTTTATCAATATTAAGGGTGTCGCCGGTGGTGAGTGAAAAGCACTCACCTAATAATTGCGTTCTAGGAGCGAGACGTTGTAACAAACAATTAATGGTGATCAGCAGTATGCCGCGTTTTAATGTTTGCAAGCGGTACAGTGTTGCTAGTCGCTCGGAAATAATTTCACCCAAGGGCGAGAAACTGTCATAAGGCAGTACTTCCCAGTCAGGGAAATAAATCAAAGGAAGTTCGTTAGTTAGGAAAAACGGGATTTCACGTTCTAAACGCAAAGCGGATTGCGTGTCTGAGCAAACAACAATGAACAGTTGGTTGGATGCTTGGGCGGTGCTGGCGATCTGTAAGGCATCGGCGCAGCCTTCAAATACGCCCCAGTCAATGGGGTGGTGTTTATTTTTGGGAAGGTCTAAGTTAACGGGTGACATGCTAAGTAATGACTGAAAAAACAAGCAGGCATTTTCGCATAAACACCGGTTGGATGGTTTCTAAATGGTAGAAATAAAAAAGGCCTGGCTAAAAGCCAGGCCTTTAAATAATGCGAATACTTACTTATTTAGGCATAACTGTAGAAAGACCTAAAACGTTCCAAGTTTGCATACCACCGCGGTACCATTTCAATTTATCAGCAGGGTAGCCTAATTTAAGTAATGAGTAGATGTTTCTTGGTGATTGACCACACCACATGCCATTACAGAACATAACCAACGTTTTAGCTTTTGAGAAATCCCATTTGCCGTTGTCGTCTTTGTCAGCACCAAACTCATCAATAACGATAAGTTCAATATCAAGTTCAGTTGCGCCTTTTTTAGCGTCTAAGCCAGTCCAAGGGATGTTAACTGCGCCAGCGATTGTGCCACGAGCAACCCAATCAGGTGTGCGTGAATCGATAACCATGATGCTTTTGTCGCCATCCATTTTTTTAAGGTAATCCATAACTTCAAGTTCACCAATTGTTTCAACACCCGGTGCTAATGTAATTGGGCGAATACAAAAAGGAGGACAAGGACGTGATGTTTTTGCGTAGTCAGACGCAATCATGTTGTTGTTGTCTTGGTTACGAGCAATAGTGAACTTTTCACCATTGACTGTAAATTCAACACTTGCTGTGTCAGGCGTGATGTTAACTGGTTTAGCAGTAGCGCTAAAGCTAACAAAAGCAGTTAATGCAACCAAGCATACCGCTAACATTTTTATAGTTTTCATTTAATCTCCAAAGAATTGATTTTGTATAACCCTAAAGCCGAATAGTTATAAGGTTATTGCGAACTGTATATCGTTTTGCTCGTGTTTGCAAAAAAACAACGTTAAGGTACTTTTTGTGGTTTGTTGACGACGCTATGAATAACCAGGTTGTGTTCAAAGTACACGGAGAACTTTGAATAATTCCAGCGGGTAATCGGTGGTTCGCCAATGGTAGGGTACGTTTTAGCGGGTTCGCCGAAACTTGATGTCACTTGATCCATCGATTGACCGTTGCTGGGTCTTAGTAAGCCAGTAACACTGTTAGTCGGTTCCCTGTTGATGACATCAATCAATAAAACGTCCGCACTTGTGACAAAAGCGCTTAAACATAAAATACTGGCTAGAATGGTTTTCTGTAATGTCATGATTATTCCCTTAATTAAGTTTGTGTGACTTAAATATAGCACCTAAAGTCAATACATTGATATTTCTATTCGTCGTAACGCGACTAACGGGTGTAATTTATGCTCTAATTCTCACTTATGTTTAAACCACTCGAAATATTTATTGGTCTGCGATACACGCGAGCGAAACAGCGCTCGGGTTTTATATCCTTTATTAGTATGACCTCCATGTTAGGTATAGCGCTAGGTGTGATGGCGTTGATTACCGTGTTGTCTGTGATGAATGGCTTTGAAGCGCAATTGCGAGAAAAAATACTGGGCATGGCTTCTCATGTGACCATCAAAGAGTCTCAAAATGCCTTACATAATTGGCAAGAGTTAGGTGGTAGTTTAGACGGCGCTGAAGGCGTGATTGGGTGGGCGCCTTATGTCAGAGCAGAGGTTATGTTGAGCGCGAATCAACGCGTTAGTGGTAGTTTGCTACGGGGTATTCTTCCTGAAAGAGAAGGGGCGGTATCGGATATAGCCGACAAAATGACAGCGGGGCAGTTACAACAACTAAAATCAAAAGGTTTCGGCATGGTGCTGGGGGCAGAGCTTGCGCGTTTCTTACGTGTTGGCGTTGGCGATAAGGTCACGGTAATTACCCCGCAAGTAACACCGACACCGGCTGGTATATTACCCAGGCTTCGTCGTTTCACGGTGGTCGGTTTATTTGAAGTTGGTATGTATGAATATGACCGTAATTTAGCGCTGATTCATTTGGGTGACGGATCTAAATTGTTACGGTTGAACAACGGCGTATCAGGGATACGCATCAAACTTGCCGACATGTTCGAGGCGCCTCGTGTGACGCGCGAAATTGCGAAACGATTGACGCCGAATTACACCATTTCCAACTGGACCATGGAACACAGTAATTTTTTCAAAGCGATAAAAACGGAAAAGCGGGTGATGTTTATTATCCTGATGTTAATCGTTGCTGTGGCGGCCTTCAATATCGTGTCAACACTTATTATGGTGGTGACAGATAAACGGTCCGAAATAGCCATTTTAAGAACGCTTGGTTTTACACCACGTTCGGTGATGGGCGTGTTTATGGTTCAAGGAACGTTGATTGGCTTAATTGGAACCCTCGTTGGCGTGGTTGCAGGCGTTGCCCTAGCGCTTAATGTCGAAACCATTGTGCCCGCGATTGAGCATTTTTTCCAAGTGCAGTTTTTGCCGGCGGAAATCTACTACATCAGTGATTTACCGTCTAAATTGGTTTGGTCTGACGTCACCACCATTGCAACGTATTCATTTGTTCTGTCTTTAATATCGACCATCTACCCAGCTTGGCAGGCCTCTAAAGTGAATCCGGCGGAGGCATTACGTTATGAGTGATGCATTACTAAGTTGCGAAGGGTTGACGATGACGTTTGGTGAAAAAGGTCTTGTTGTGCCCGTGTTAAAAGGTGTTGATTTAAGCTTGCAGCAAGGCGAACGCTTAGCGATTATGGGTACGTCAGGCTCTGGAAAAAGCACCTTGTTGCACTTATTGGGTGGTTTAGATCAGCCAACATCTGGCACGGTGATGATGGGCGGTAAAGACCTAAGTACGTTAAACGAGAAAGAACGCTCTTCGCTGAGGAATAAACAGTTAGGTTTTGTTTACCAGTTTCATCATCTGCTGGGTGAATTTAGCGCCTTAGAAAATGTTGCTATGCCTTTGTTAATCGGTGGTGAGTCAGCAGAAGCAGCAAGAGAAAAGTCGTTTCAAATGTTAAGTCAAGTCGGCTTAGCTAATAGAGTGGAACATCGTTTTGCGGAGCTGTCTGGCGGTGAGCGCCAACGCGTTGCGATTGCCCGAGCATTGGTGACTAAACCTAAATGCGTGTTAGCGGATGAACCCACGGGCAACTTAGATAGAAAAACGGCAGAGCAAATTTATGAACTCATGTTGGAGCTCAATCAAAGTTTAGACATTAGTCTACTTTTAGTGACGCATGACAGCCAGCTAGCGAGCAAAATGGACAGAGTATTAACGCTTGAAGATGGGTTATTGGCGAGCTGACCACTTTCTAACAACAATCCAGCGCCAAACACCTCTGGCAAGTGCGTAGCCGACGGCTGCGGATACCGTGCCGAGTACCAAGCAGCCCAGAAGAAAAGGTTTCCAACTGGTTCCAAGGGTCGACACTAACGCGTCAATTGAAAATTCGAAATCTTGGGCGCTGGGGGGGATGTCCATTAATAACGCACCAACCCAGTAAGCGGCATAAAACATCGGCGGCATGGTAATGGGGTTGGTAACCCAGACCGTTGCGACGGAAACCGGTAGGTTAACGTGTAATGCGATGGCGGCCGCGGCGGCTATCACCATTTGTGTCGGTAATGGGATAAACGCAATAAATAAACCGACCGCAATGGCGCCGGCGAAGGAACGGCGGTTTAAGTGCCATAAATTAGGGTTATGTAATAGCGTACCGAACACTTTAAGGAGTTTATGTTCCTTGATGGTATCGCTATCAGGAAAATATTTTTTTATGATTCTTTTTGGCATACAAATAAGAATAAAGTTTTAATTAAGTGTAGCAGAGCATGGACGCGGCAAAATGAATAATTTTCAAAAATTCACGTGTTTTTTTGTACAGGTGTTTTGTCTGTTCAATGGCTCGATGTGTTGCCTGCGTTTAATTACTTGATGGTGGCGGCAATCTTTTCGTTACTGATGTTTAAACGGCTGCCTTGGCTCAGTTTTTTATGCTCGGTTTTGTATGGGCTGCGGGTTATGCATTATCAGTTCAACACTCACAACTACCTGCGTTGTTAGAGGGGCAAGAGGTTATGGTGACCGGCCAGGTTGTGGGTTTGCCCATCAAAGAGGCGCGTTCTATTCGGTTCTTGTTAAAGCTAGATAGCATGGTCTCTGAGACTAGCGAACAGGCTTTTCCCGATTATATTCGACTTAATTGGTATGGACGCGGCAAGTACTTACGTTCAGGTGAAAAATGGCAGCTTTTAGTCAAATTAAAGCGGCCACATGGTTTAGCTAATCCATATGGTTTTGACTATGAAAAATGGTTGTTTCAGCAGCGTATTGGCGCAACTGGTTACGTCAGGAAAAGTAAAAATAATCATAGAGTCGAAAAAGCATCACCTTGGGACATTGGCAGCTTACGCGAGTCACTTAAAGAATACTTGGATGAATCCTTAGCGCGAAGCGAACACCTTGGGGTTGTCAAGGCGCTGGTGCTGGGCGATCGAAGTGATATGAACAGTGCTCAATGGGATGTGTTTCGTAAGACGGGCACGTCGCATTTAATAGCGATATCGGGTTTGCATATAGGCTTAGTTAGCGCGTTAATATTTGGGTTTGTGCGTTGGTTAGTTTTGAGGGTGCCGCGTATACGAGAGCAAGCCATGCGTTATGCGATTATCGTTAGCTTAATGGGGGCGGGACTGTACGCCGGGCTTGCAGGTTTTTCTGTGCCCACGCAACGGGCGCTCATTATGCTGTCAATTGTGATGGGCGCGGTGTTTTGGCAGCGACATTACATGCCATTTCATATCATTTCGGTGGCGTTAGTGGCGGTGTTAATGTTTGATCCGCTTGCCATCATGTCGGCTGGGTTTTGGCTGTCGTTCGGCGCTGTTGCGGTTATTTTGTACAGCTTAGTTGGGCGAATCGGCACGCTGAATTGGATGGGTCAACTATTTCAGATTCAATGGTGGATTGCGATTGGTTTGATGCCGTTGGTGTTGTATTTTTTCCAGCAAGTGTCATTGGTCGCACCGCTAGCTAATATGCTAGCCGTTCCTTTTGTCAGTGTGTTAGTCGTGCCATTACTGTTATTTGCCTTATTAGCCAGTGTATTAAGCGCATCAATAGGCGTGTTAGCGCTTAAGTTGGTCGATAGTTTAATAGACTTTATGTGGGTTTTTTTGGAGTTTTTGAGTAACTTGACGTTTTCTTTTTATACAATATCCAGTGTGTCGATTGCGTCCTGTGTTATCGCGATGATAGGCGTTGTTTTAGTGTTATTACCGAAAGGTTTAATCCCAAAACCGTTAGCGTGTGCTTTATTTATCCCATTGTTTTTCCCCATAAAATCAAACTTGTTGAAAGAGGCAGAGTTTGAGTTTGAGTTGGCGTTGTTAGATGTAGGGCAGGGCTTGTCGGCGGTTATACAAACGACTAACCATGTGTTGATATTTGATACGGGCGCAAAATACAGTGAAAAAAGTGATTTAGCGAGCAACGTCA
>JBDOOJ010000020.1:0-3704 GCA_039830885.1 Cycloclasticus sp. | reverse complement strand
GTTGATCGCGCCAGCCCACTAAAAATTCGCCAATATAATCAAAGTCGAATTCATGGGCGCGTTTGCGAATCATGTCAAATTGGCGATAGGAGTCTTTGCCATCTACCGCTGAAATGGGTGAGAAGTTGATATGACCGCCGCCACCAACCCAGTTAAGTAAGCTGAACTCGGTCATATTCGGTTTGCCGCGCATCAGTTCCACGCGGTAGTCCCAACCGGGGCTGCCTTTACGCGTGTCATCGTAATGAAATTGCGCACCGGGAATTTTGCTAAAGGTGTCGCGGATCAAGTCCATATTATTTTTCATAATTGGAGGTGGGCCGTACACCGCCGCGTAAAAATTCCAAACGCCTAAGCCTAAATCTGCACCCAGTTTTTTGCGTGCGCTATCGGGCATCGGGCCTTTGCCGGTGTAGTACTGCGCCTTGGTGTGTGACATGGAGGCTTCCCATAACAAGTCCACGGTGGTGGCGGCGTTAGGGATGACCATATTAAGCTTTAAAGGCTGAGCCAAATCGGTAACAAGTTCAAGGTCTTGTTCATGAGGTAGCGTCACCATGAACGGTGTGTAGCCCGGAGGTTCTGGCATTAACCAAATGCCCATGCGGGTAATAACGCCAAAGTTAGATTGGGTGAATAAGCCATCAACCCAAGGGCCTTGGCCATATTTATAGAGTGAACCGGTTTTACTGTTGTCGCTACCGGCCATACCGGTTTCAACAACGGTGCCATCGGCTAGCACCACTTGCATGCCGCATTGCATCAGTAGGTGGTCGCCATATGGTGTGTAGCCCGCGCCGTGGTCGGAGGTGTTACCAACAATGCCGCCCCAAGCGGGCGCGGCGCAATCAATCCAAAGTTTGTAACCTTTTTCTTGAATGTAATTGTACAAATCGTAATAGCTAACGCCGGGTTCAACAACGGCATAGCCGTGTTTTTCATTCACCTCAATAATGCGGTTCATGCGCTTTAAATCCAACACGATATAGCCAGGTTTGCGCGGTGCAGCGCCACCGTAAGCAAAGTTTTTGCCAGTAGAAATGGTCCAAACCGGAATTTTATATTGGTTAACAACGGCAAGAATTTTTTGAATTTGCTCTAGCGTTTTTGGTGCAACCGCAGCGGACGGTGCAAAATCCTCATCCCTTGTGGTGTTATATGGGTCGCGGTAACTTCGCAGTTCTTTAATGTCATCGGTAAAAACAAATTCATCACCAATAATTTTTATAATCTCAGCGATAGCGCCGTTAAATTGTTCAAGACTAATGCCTTGTGGAAGAGGTTTATTCATCTTTCATATTATGATTTGGTTGAGTTGCTTGGAATAAGAAGCCATGAGACTAAAACGTGATTGTCATCGGCTTGCGATAAAGACTGGGTTTGGCTGCTCGCGGTGCTGTTGGCTACCGTTGTGTTTTGTAAAGTGGCTAAGTTGTCTGCTAGCCATGTAGGCCATTTTGTACCGGCATTACCAAGGGCTTGTGCAAGCAAAGGTGCTTTTTTTGTGCTGCTTGTTACTCGATGTTCCAATGTGTTGTTCGACACCGTGTGGGTGGCGGAATAGGCCGTGTGATAGCCATGTTTGACAGCCAATTGTTGTAAAACAAAAAAGTCAGAATCACGTGTAATGCCGCTCACCCAGCCATTGGGTTTTTCTTTGCAAAATGCGTTAAACGTATCAAAGTGCAATCCAATATCAAGATTGATATTGGATTGTGATTCGTTAAAGCGCGATTCGCTGAATTGTTTAGAAAATAAACTAGCGCTGGGAGAGTTCTCGTCAGCAAAAATTAATAGCGGTTGTTCGCTGTGCTCATTTTTAACGGCTGTTAATGCCAGTGATGCTGGAGCGACCAGCGCCATATTGGCAACCAGTGTTGATTTGATAAAAGTTCTTCTAGTTAGCACGTGTTTTAGTCCTATAAGTTGTTTTTTATTCCCTGCCAGCGTTTGACGTGATCCGTATCAGCAATATCTAAGGTGTCCAAAATTCGACCAACGCTGTGGTTAACAATATCATCAATAGATTGCGGCTTCGTATAAAAAGCCGGTACGGGAGGGGCGATAATCGCGCCCATTTCAGACAGGGTCGTCATATTGCGTAAGTGCACTAAGTTTAACGGTGTTTCTCGTACCATTAAAATCAGCTTGCGGCGCTCTTTTAAAATCACATCGGCAGCTCGCGATACCAAATTGTCGGCAATGCCGTTTGCAATGCAGCCCAGTGTTTTCATGGAGCAAGGCGCAATCACCATGCCGTGAGTGATAAAAGAACCACTCGACAAGGTTGCGCCAATATCTTTTGGGCTATGCACAACATCAGCCAGCGAGGCGATGGATTGTTTGTCCATGTCCAATTCATATTGCGCTGTTAATGCGCCTGCGCTGGAAAGAATTAAGTGGCTTTCAACATCATCGATGGTTTGCAGAATTTCAAGTAAACGAGTACCGTAAATAGAGCCGGTTGCACCGGTAATGGCGATGATGATTTTTTTCTTCATGCAAACTTTATTATTGAATTTTAATTGACCATATCGCTAAATAAAAACTCCGTCAACTTAAAGAGAAAAGAAGATGATTGAAAGCACAATTTCGTTAGCTGATAAGAAACAAATTATTACTGAGTTTCTTCAACAATGTAATGACTACAGTGATGCAATGCTGGAAAAATATGAACAACAATTAAGGGATAAAGCAACGAAAGAATCAGCCCCACAAAAAATACATGATTGGAATGTGTACAAAGATTTTAATGAATACGCGATTAAAGAACTAAACGGAACTGAACTAGATGATTGGTTTAGCTAATTTAATCATTTCTGAAAATTTAAAAATTTTATGAAATGATTGAATTATAGGTGTAGGCTAGGGTTAACAAACACTTAATGTAATCGTGAATGATGAGCAACGCTGAATTTATAACACCTTCAATCGATGACTTAAAACAACGTATTCGGTTCTCTTTCGAAACAGGACACGTTTGGTTAGGCGAGCAACGCATGTTGCTGATGCACAGTGAGGCGATGGGTTCTTTGCGTAAAGAGCTGATTGAAACGGTGGGTATTGAGCGTGCCAAAGGTATTATTATGCGCACCGGTTTTCACGCAGGTGTTGCAGATGCAAAATTAGCGATTCAGCTGCGCCCTGACGCCAGCGATGAGGAACAGTTTTTTGTAGGGCCACAGTTACATCAGTTAGAGGGTTTTGTGCGCGTTACGCCGCTTAAGTTTGAAATGGATTTGAAGAAAAAGCAATTTCACATGAAATTGCTGTGGGGAAGTTCTTACGAAAGTGAAGAACATGTAAATGCCTTCGGCATCTCTAAAGAATCTGCCTGTTGGATGGAAGTTGGCTATGCCAGTGGCTACAGTTCGGAATACACGGGCCAATCTATTTTGTTTGCTGAGCATGAATGTCGCGCGTGTGGTCACGATTCATGCGTGAGTGAAGGCAAGCCCGTTGCTGAATGGGATAATCCAGAAGAGCTCACAAAATATTACGAATCAGACAGCATTGTCGATCAAATTCTTGATTTGCGAGATGAAGTGGTGACGCTACGAACTTCACTCATTGATGTGGAAGAAAAGAATTGCAAAGTTATAGGCACATCAACGGCCATTAAAGAAGCGTTGGCCTTGTTAGGCAAAGCGGTACAAGGGCCAGTGACTGTTTTGTTATTGGGTGAAACGGGTGTGGGTAAAGAG
>JBDOOJ010000097.1:0-3732 GCA_039830885.1 Cycloclasticus sp. | reverse complement strand
TCCCTCTTTCCGCGCCTTTTTGCTTTGTCTAGGAACAAAATCATCATCCGTGCAAAGGTCTCAAAGTAATATGATCTACTTGGATCATAACGCGACAACACCCATCGACCCGGCGGTGTTCGAGGCTATGCAACCTTTTCTCACCACGTTCTACGGTAACCCATCAAGCTTACACAGGCATGGTAGGGCGGTTAGAACCGCGCTAGACCAAGCCAGAGAACAGGTTGCGAACCTTGTGAACGTTAGCCCTGAGCAAGTCATTTTCACCAGTGGCGGCACAGAAGCAAATAACCTTGCCATCTCCTCAGCTACCTTCGCGCAAGCTAAAAGCATGCTAGTAGGGGCAACAGAACACCCATCTGTAATAGAACCAATGAAACAACTGGTCGCTGATGGTTACGCTTGCGAAGAACTAAGCGTTAATCAGCAGGGTGTCATACCGATGGATAGTTTGGCGGTATTACTTAACAAAGACGTTGGCTTTATAAGCGTCATGCACGCAAACAATGAGACGGGCGTTATCCAAGAGATCTCATTTTTAGCTGAGATGGCGAGGAAAAATAATACAGTCATTCATACGGACGCCGTGCAATCCGTTGGGAAAATACCCGTTGATTTTATGTCGATGAACGTCAATTTATTGAGTTTGTCTTCACACAAGATATACGGCCCAAAGGGCGTTGGTGCATTGATTCATGATAACAACACAGCACTGTCGCCGACATTACATGGTGGCGGGCAAGAAGAAAGTTTAAGACCCGGTACCGAGAATGTTGCCGGCATTATTGGTTTTGGCAAAGCCGCTGAATTAGCGAGTCAACTCTTAGTCGAGCGATCTGAGCACTTGTTAAATTTAAGAGATACCTTAGAACGAGGTATCCGCGATATTAAAGGGCTTTATATCGCAGGTGAGTCGGCTAATCGCCTACCTAATACGATTCAAATTTTGATTGATAATGTTGATGGGGAAATGCTGCTGATGCAGCTTGATCAAAAAGCCATTGCCGTCTCAAGCGGTTCAGCGTGTTCCAGTAACAGCAAAAGACCCAGTTCAGTCCTTAAAGCCATGGGCTATACAGACAAATTAGCGCTCAGTGCCATTCGAGTAAGCTTGGGTCAACAAAATACGCTAACTGATGTATCGGAGTTTATAGCTGCTTTAAAGGCTATCGTTAGCCGTTAACTGAATGGCTATAACAGACCCCAGATTCAGGGCTGAGAACAACCTTTACCAAACTTTCAGCAGCCTCATGGGTGCTATTAGGTTGATAGTTTTCAACGCCTGGATGAGTTTTCTTTCTTATCGGTAATTCGCATGCACCGGGTATAAAAACGTTACTAACAACGGCCGTACCTTCCAATTCATCGGCTAGCATCACCGCTAAACTTTCTATACTGACTTTCGACACACCATACGCACCCCAATACGCTTTGCTTTGGCGTGCAGATGAATCTGAAATAAAAGTAATAGATGCGTGCTCAGATTGCTGCAATAGTGGCAAACAAACTTTGCTCAGTAAGGCGGCGGCATTAACATTCACTTGCTGAACCTTTTGCCATTCAGAACTCTCTTGGCTACCGATAGGTCCAATAACTCCAATATGACATGCAGCATGAACTAAACCATCTAACCTTTTGAATTCATTGTATATAGAATGAATTAATTGTTTGTAATTATCTTCGTCGATTTGCTCTAAATCAAAAGGGATGATGGCAGGAGTAGGGTAGCCAGCGGCTTCAATATCATCGTAAAGGACATCTAGTTTGCTCTCATTTCGCCCCGTCAAAATAACCGTTGCGCCAGTTTTTGCTAAAGCCAGCGATGTCGCTTTGCCTAAACCACCCGTGGCACCTGTAACGAGGTATACGCGGTCTTTCAGTTGATTTTCTTTAATCTCTTGCGGGGGAACGGCTACCGTCTTATTCATCTTTTGTTTTATCTATCAGGGTTTGTTTACGAGTGGATTTTTCAATGGGTTCTACATCTGGCATTGATTTTCGAGTTTCAATACCTAGGTCTTTAAATTTACGTGCATTAGGAAATACTTGGCGCTCCAACGAACCGACGGCTTTGTTGTAGTGATCGACACTTTTATCTAATGAGTTACCTACTTTTCCTAAATGTTCAACGAAGGTTGCTAGACGTGAATACATATCTTCGCCTAGTTTTCTTATCTGCTCAGCATTTTCGGTGGTAGCTTGCTGACGCCAACCGAAAGCTATAGCGCGTAGTAGGGCAACTAGACTGGTTGGCGTGGCTAAAATTACGTGTTGCTCTAGTGCGTCTTCTAATAACGCGTGGTCTTGCTCTAATGCGGCACTTAAGAATTGATCACCGGGTATAAAAAGAACAACAAAATCGGGTGTGTTTTTAAATTGAGACCAGTAGGCTTTCTTAGATAGCTCTTTTACACGATCACGTACTTGTCTGGCATGCCGTATTAAATGCGTTTTCCTCAATGCGTCATCTGTCTGCTCTGTGGCTGTTAAATAGGCATCAAGCGGCGTTTTAGCGTCCACAACAATATCGCGCTGATCGGGCATACGAATAATCATATCAGGCCTCATTGCGCCTTCATCGGTAGCTAAATGCTCTTGCTCGAAAAAATCACAATGCTCAACCAAACCTGCAAGTTCTGCTAGACGTTTTAAGGTGAGCTCACCCCATTGCCCTCTTACCTCAGGGCGGCGCAATGCTTGAACAAGGTTTCTTGTTTCACTTTGCAATTGGTTCTGTGTTTCAGTCATGTTTTGTAAAAACTGGCTGATTGATCCAAATGCTTGCTGTCTATCGGCTTCTAGTTTTTTAAGCTGTGCATCGGTTTGCTTAAGAATGTCTTTGATGGGTGACACCATGTCGGAAAACGCTTTTTCCTTTTCACTTAAACGTGACTCTGCGGTGTTTTGTTGTTTGCTGAAATTTTCGCGGGCTAATTTTAAGAATTCTTCATTGTTTTCTCTTAATGCCTGGCTAGACAGTGCTGAAAAACTATCTCGAAAGCTTTGCATCAAGCCTTTCTCATTGTGTTTAGCTTGTTCGGTCAATTCTTTTTCAACAGATAAGCGAGTTTCAAGTGCCATTCGCTCTTGTTTAAGTGCTGCATTGGCACGCGCCATCATTAAGTAAGCGGAAATAAAGCCAACGGCTAAGCCCCCTGCAAATATTATTATGTCATTCATTTTATGTTGATTTAAAAGGCCGTTATTAGCGTATCAATAGAAGAGATTCTAACAAGTCAGTTGGTGTATCAACAACTAAATCAGCTTGCCAGTTTTTTATGTCATCGAGGTCAACAATATATCCATAACGGCAGGCGATTGTTTTCAATCCAGCTAATCTACCCGCTCTAATATCCCGTTCAGCATCGCCAATATAAATAGCCTGTTGCGGCTGAATACCTAATTGTTGGCAGGCCAAATAAATGGATTCAGGGTGGGGTTTGGGGCTATTAACTTGATCACCGCAGACAATACATGCGGCTCTATCAGTCAGTGATAATTGATGAAGTAACGGGCCAGTTAAATAGGCTGGTTTATTAGTGACAATACCCCAAGGAATATTATTATTTTCAAGATGCACTAATGCGTCATTTAGGCCGTCAAATAGCTGTGATTGGTCTGCAATATGCTCTTGGTAATATTCAATCAGCTGGGTTTTATAGGTTTGCTGCTCATCATCGGTTAGTTGATTGCCAAAACCTAGGGCGATTAAACCGTTCGCGCCATTAGAGA
>JBDOOJ010000045.1:0-12923 GCA_039830885.1 Cycloclasticus sp. | reverse complement strand
TACAAACGCACATTTTTAACTTTATACAATGACAAAATTAGACATCCTTCGATTTCCAGACAAGCGATTACGCACAAAAGCCGTTGAAATCAGTACCGTTGACGACAACTTGCGCATGTTTGTCGCTGATATGTTTGAAACGATGTATGACGCACCCGGTATTGGTTTAGCAGCAACGCAGGTTAGTTATCACAAACGCTTAATGGTTATTGACGTATCGGACGACAACACTGAGCCTCTTTGCTTTATCAACCCCGTTATTACGCACAAGGAGGGGGTTGAGGTTATGCAAGAGGGATGTCTTTCTGTGCCCGGTTTTTACGAAGACGTCGAGCGTGCCGAAAGCATTACGGTCAACGCGTTAGATAAACACGGTGAACCGTTTGAATTGACGACCAACGATTTATTGGCCGTGTGCATTCAACACGAAATTGATCACTTGGATGGCAAATTGTTTGTCGATTATTTGTCCCCTTTAAAGCGCAACCGGATTCGAAAAAAGCTGGAACGCGCGGAAAAAGAGCTCACGGGGCAAAAAAATCGTCCGACAGCCAACCTTTAACCAGCGCACACAACCCCAATGAAGATTATTTTTGCAGGCACGCCTGACTTTTCCATTCCAACTTTAAACGCGTTGATTCAAAGCGAACACACCGTTTGCGCTGTTTACACCCAACCCGACAGACCCGCTGGACGGGGACGAAAAATTCAATTAAGCCCTATCAAACAATGTGCGTTAGAACATGGCATACCGGTTGAACAACCGCTAAATTTCAAGTCAGAGGAGTCGCTCAACACACTGACTGACTACCAAGCAGACTTAATGATTGTTGTCGCCTACGGCATTATTTTGCCCGTAGCCGTATTAAATACACCGCGCCTTGGTTGCATTAATATTCACGCCTCGCTACTGCCACAATGGCGGGGCGCTGCACCCATACAACGCGCCATTTTATCTGGTGATAAAGAAACCGGCGTTACCCTTATGCAAATGGACAAAGGGCTGGATACCGGTGATATGTTAGCCAACGTTTACTGCCCAATCACTTTAGCCGACAACTCAAGCACAATGCACGACAAACTCGCCACACTGGGCGCCAAGGCGCTTATCAAGCTACTACCGCTAGTCGAAAAGGGTCAAACAAGCCCAACACCTCAAGCCGATTCTGACGTAAGTTACGCACACAAATTAAGCAAGCAAGAGGCATTGCTCGATTGGAAACAACCGGTCGTTGATATTCAACGCGCTATTCAAGGTTACAACCCATGGCCCGTTGCCCACACCTTAATTAATGAAAAGCCTTTACGTATTTGGCAAGCAAAAATCACCACCATTCTCTCGGCCGGCAAGCCGGGGGAAATAAAAACCGACAATGGCAAACTTTTTGTCGCCTGTAACGACTATTACCTAGAGATTACCGAGCTTCAGCCCGCCAACAAACGGCGCATGAATGCCAACGACTACCTTGCTGGTCAGCAAATAAATGGAGCCCTGCTCGGATGACCCATACAAAACTTGCGCAGCCCTTAACGTCTGCACGACAAACTGCCGTTTCCGTTATATGCTCTGTCATCCAACAAGGCAAATCACTCACTGACGCCTTAAGCTTGTGTGATGGTTTAGACCCCAGGGATGCCGCTTTCTGCCGTGAGCTATGCTACGGCACCATCCGCTGGCATGATCGACTCAATGCGATTCTTAATTTATTGCTGAAAAAACCATTCAAAGCGAAAGACACGGATATCACTGTTTTAGGCTTACTGGGTTTATATCAAATTATTTATTTAAGCACGCCCGATCACGCCGCCGTTTCTGAAACAGTTAATACGTGCAGCAAAGGCAAAAAGCGCTGGGCAAAAAACGTGCTAAATGGCGTGCTCAGGCGCTTCTTACGTGAGCGAGACGCACTGGAAAAAACTGTCGATGCGCAATTAAGCCAACAGTTCTCTCATCCCAACTGGCTAGTAAAACAATTAGAAAAAGATTGGGGTGCTGAGCGTGTCGCCGATATTCTCTACGCCAACAATCAATACCCACCTATGTCGCTGCGCATAAACCAACGTGTTGGTTCGCGCGATGCTTACCTAGAACAATTAAAACAAATCGGCATCAACGCGTCAGTGAACCCTTTTAATACCGTCGGGCTGACGCTAGATAGCCCTGTTAATGTGGATAAATTGCCCCACTTTTGGCAGGGCGCCGTTTCGGTGCAAGATAATGCCGCTCAACTGGCTGCAACGCTCCTGGACATCAACAGCGGGCAGCGCATCTTGGATGTCTGCGCGGCGCCCGGTGGAAAAACCGCGCATATTCTTGAGTCCTCACCTGATGATATTTTTCTGGTTGCAATCGATATAGACGAACGAAGAAACCTGCGCGTTATGGAAAACCTAGAACGCTTAAAGTTAAATGCAGAGGTATTAACAGTTGATGGCTTAGAACCTGACGAGTGGTTTGACGGCAAGCAGTTTCAACGAATCTTATTGGATGCCCCTTGTTCGGCTACCGGCGTTATTAGGCGCCACCCCGATATTAAATTGTTACGAAAATCATCTGATATTGCTGCACTGGTTGAATTACAAAGCAAGTTACTTCATGCAATATGGCCGCTGCTGGAGAAAAATGGTGTGCTTTTATACGCCACCTGCTCTATATTATCGGCAGAGAATAGTCAGCAAATAGCCGATTTTATACACCAACACGCCGACGCAAAGGTTATATCCATTGATGCTGATTGGGGACGTTCTTGTGAATACGGACAGCAAATACTGCCGGGTGAAAACAACATGGATGGGTTTTATTACGCATGCTTAACAAAAGTATAACAACAACGTATCTCAGCTTTCTTAGATGGCGGCTGTTGCTCGTCTTAATGATTTGGCTGTTTTCCGTCTCTTGTTTTGCTGACGAGGAAGCTAACATAACCATCAACAGTGCAACCTTATCTCTTCAAGATCAAACTTTTTTACTCAGCGCAGACATTAATTACAAGCTAAGCGACGAGGCAGTCGAAGCGCTACACAATGGCGTCACACTGACCTTTAATATTGACTTGTCCGTAATAGAAAGTCGAGACTGGCTATGGGACAAACATCACAACAACATTACACTGCGTTACCGAATCCAGTACCACACACTCGCTGAAACCTACCAAATTTCTAATCTATCAAGCAATGCGCAACATAACTTTTCCAGCCTAACCGCCGCTCTTCATGCGCTAGGCAGCCTCAGAGATATTCCTATTCACGCCATTGCTATCCCTGAAGGCTATAACACCCAAGGTTCTATCACGGCCTATCTCAATATCGAAGCCTTGCCGTTGCCCATGCGCCCCTTGGCATATATAACAGCGGGATGGTATTTACGCAGCGATTCCTTTCTATGGCCTCTAAACCCATAAAAAAAAGAAACTACCTCATCCCTGCCGGGGTATTGCTTAGTCTACTCTTCAGTCTTTATTTGATGAGCCATGCGACGCAATCCTCATCGCAGTTTAACGAATTATTTTCATCCCTTATTGTCGTTAATATTGTTGGCACACTTTTCTTACTCGGTTTGCTGATTGCGAATATTCGTTGGCTTTGGAAACAGTTCAAAAAACAAGCGGTAGGGTCGCGCATCACCGCACGCATTGTTTTACTCTTTTTTGCTATCTCCGTTATTCCAACGGGCATTGTGTTTTATTTTTCCAATCAATTACTGCACCAAAGCATCGACAGCTGGTTTGACGCACAAATTGACGATGCCATGCAAAACTCATTAACGCTGAGTCGGCGCTCACTCGATAATCGCACCATTTCGTTAATAAAAGAAACACGGCAAATTGCCAGCCAGCTTGAAGGGCAGTCTGATATATTCCTATCGCTGTCACTGGTCGGCTTATTGCAGCAGACCAGCGCGGTTGAGCTCACTGCCTTTTCAAAACAAGGGCAAATCATCGCTACAACCAATATCGATCCTAACGTATTAATACCCAACACGCCCGATAGCTCGATGCTATCCCTGCTTAGACAAAACGGCGAATTTATTGGCCTCGAGCCAGGCACCTACAAAGGCCTAATTGTTAGAACGCTGGTTGAAATAAAACATTCCGCCATTAAGCGCTACTTACAGGCAATTTATACTGTGCCAGAAGACATCAGTGAGCTCGCCAGCTCTGTCGAAGACGCCTATACCGCTTATCAAGAATTCAACTACTTGCGCAATTCTTTACGCTTTAGCTTCACATTAACGCTATCGTTGGTATTGGTCTTTAGCTTGCTTGCCGCTAGTTGGGTCGCTTTTGTATTTGCCCGAGAATTAGTCGCTCCCATCCGCCAGCTCGTTACCGGCACAAAAGCCGTTGCTGCGGGCGATTATGAAAAAAAGTTAAAAGTGGGCCGGCAAGATGAGTTAGGTTTTTTAGTCAACTCGTTTAACGAAATGACCTCGCGGATTTTAAGTGCCCGTGTTGAAGCACGTACCGCCCAAAAAGACGCCGAGGCACAACACGCTTACCTAGAAACTGTATTGAGTCACTTATCCAACGGCGTTTTAAGTTTTGATTTGTCATTGCGGCTTAAAACCACCAATCGAGGCGCCAATCAAATTCTTGAGCAGCCCTTAACCGCTTGCATTGGTTTCTCGCTTGAAGACATTACCAATAAATTCCCAGAACTGCAAAGCTTCACCAGCCTGCTCATTGACCATTTCTCAACGAAAACCCATGAGTGGCAACACGAATTTGTTTTTTCCACCGACGATCAAAAGAAAACGTTATTACTTAAAGGCACGTCTTTATACGCAACGGATCAAACCTTGTCTGGATACGTTTTAATATTCGATGATGTTACCCCGATTATCCAATCACAACGAAATGCCGCTTGGAGCGAAGTCGCACAACGACTTGCACATGAAATTAAAAACCCACTGACACCTATACAGCTGTCCGCCGAGAGATTACAAAGAAAACTAAAAGGGCTATTAGATGACGATGCTGACAAGATATTAAAAAAATCCACAGACACCATTGCGCAACAGGTCGCGGCAATGAAAAGCATGGTAAACGATTTTTCAGATTTCGCTAAACCCCCAGAATCAAAACCTCAGGCACTGCACATTGGGCAGCTTATTGACGATATTGCCACGCTGTACCAAGCTCAAATAAAACAGCTCAACGTTACTATCGAAGATAACTTACCAAGCGTTTTCGCCGACTCGGTGCGCTTGCGGCAAGTACTCATCAACCTTATAAAAAATGCACAAGAGGCAATTTCTGATACTGACAACGGTCAAATAACCGTCTCTGCTCATCATCATCAAGATACTCAATCAATTGAAATTTGTATTGCTGATAATGGTCCGGGGGTAGATAATTCCGAGCTTGAACATATTTTTGAACCTTACGTGACCTCTAAAGGCAAAGGCACTGGGCTTGGACTCGCTATTGTTAAGAAAATTATCGAAGAACACGGCGGCAGCATCCGCATTAAAAAAGTTGAACCTCAAGGTGCAAACTTCGTCATTCAACTCCCTGTAATTAACACGTAAACAAACACAGTATTTTACGGACAATTCTTATGAACAAACCCCATATTTTAGTTATCGATGACGAACCCGATATTCGCAGTTTAATTTGCGATATTTTAGAAGACGAAGATTATCAGGTCTCGACAGTAGACAGTGCTGCCGCTGCACAGAAAGCACGCCACGAATGTCGTCACGACCTAATTTTACTCGACATATGGATGCCTGATACCGACGGCGTAAGTTTGCTAAAAGAGTGGTCAAGTAGTGGCGAGCTTTCATGCCCCGTCATTATGATGTCTGGTCACGGGACAGTTGAAACAGCCGTTGAAGCGACCCGTTTAGGGGCTTATGACTTTTTAGAAAAGCCGTTATCTATCGCCAAGTTACTATTAACTATTGAACGCGCACTTGAAGCCGCAAAGCTCAAACAAGAAAACATTGAACTCAAACAATTCTCTAGCAGCGTCCAAGAACCACTTGGTAACAGCCCGCAGATTTCGCAATTATTGGAGCAAGCCCGGCGCCTCAGCCAGCACGATACGCGCGTGTTATTAACCGGCGAACCGGGCAGCGGCAAGGAAACTGTCGCACGGTATATCCACGAAAATAGCGCCAGAAAACAAGGCCCTTTTATTGAACTCAGCACAGGTATTATTACGTCGCATAATGCTTTAGAAGGATTCTTTGGTCGTGAAGACGGCGACACCATCCACTACGGCCTACTCGAAAAAGCAAACCACGGCACCTTATTCATAGATGAAATAGGCGACATGGACAGTGACGTGCAGCTCCGCCTATTAAGTGCGCTGGAATCGAAATCCTTTCAACGCGTTGGTGGCCACGATGAAGTAAAAGCTGACGTTAGAATTATCGCCTCTACACGACAAGACCTTGAAGAAGCCATTCAAAACGGCCAATTCAGGCAAGATTTATACTACTTGCTTAACGTTGCATGCCTACACTTGCCTGCACTGAGAGAAAGAAAGCAAGACATTCCATTACTGCTAGCTTTTTATTTACAACACTACATAAAACGAGAAAACCTGCCCAAACGCAAATTTACCATTGCAGCGCAGCAATTTTTGAGCGATTATATGTGGTTAGGGAATATACGTGAACTAAGGAATGTGGTTCAACGCCTCTTAATATTAGGCATTGGGGACGAGATTGGCTTAAGCGAAGTGAAAACAACACTTGGTGATTCCGCCAGATCCGTCATTTCATCAAATGATATACCTGTTTTTTATGATCTACCTCTTAAAGATGCCAGAGCACAATTTGAAAAAGCCTACTTGGATTACCACCTTGACCAACACAGTGGCAGTGTTACAAAATTGGCTAAAACTGCCGGTGTTGAACGTACCCATTTATATCGCAAACTGCACGCCTTGGGTGTCGAGTTTAGAGGCAAGCGTTAAAGCAGAGAAGCGTTTTATCCGATGAGAATTATTATTTTAGGCGCTGGCCGTGTCGGCCTGACGGTTGCTAGCAATTTAGCCAGCGAAAATATCGACATTACGCTCATTGATAAAAATCAAAGCGTTATCGATGCCGCTTGCGAACGCTTAGATGTATCAGCAATTTGTGGCAACGTATCTCATCCAGATGTACTAGAAAGCGCTGGCATTAAGAAAGCTGATATTATCATCGCGGTAACCGACAGCGATGAAACCAATATGATGGCCTGCCAAATCGCTCACTATCTGTTTAATGTTCCAAAGAAGATAGCTCGCGTACGAGCGCAGGCTTTTTTAGATGTTCGAGACACCCTGTTTGCCGCCGACGCGATTCCCATTGACGCCATCATTAACCCAGAAAATGAAATTGTAGATTTCATTAAGAACTTGGTTTTACACCCTGGCGCCCAACAAGTTTTATCCTTCGCTGAAGACACACTTAATTTAGTCGAAACAAAATTCGCGCGCCACCACGCAATGCTTGGCAAATCAATAGCTGATTTAACTGGCCTTTTGCAGGGTGTGTATGCTCGAGTTGCTATTATTTACAGACACAATGAAATTATCGTACCAAACAACCAAACAATTATCGAAGAAGGCGACCGCGTCTTTTTTGTCGCCGCATCCGAAGACATTCAAAAAGTATTAAACCTTCTGTTCAATCAGAATAAACCGTATAAACGCCTAATTATTGCCGGTGGTGGCAGGGTAGGACTGGGGCTTGCAAAAGCGCTAGAAAGCACCATGCAAGTTAAAATAATCACGACAAATAACTCTAAAGCGTACGGGCTTTCAGAGCAATTAGACCAAAGCATCGTGTTATGTGGAGATGCCGCAGATGAAGCTTTCTTACTCGACGAAAACATTGATAGAACCGATGTTTTTTGTTCCGTCACCAATGATGATGAAACCAATATTCTACGTGCCATGCTAGCAAAAAGCCTTGGCGCTCGAGTGGTTATGTGCTTAGTCGATCGAAACGCCTACATGGGCATGGTTGACAACGGTTCAATTGACAACGTTATTTACCCGCAGCACACAACCATCGGCAAAATCCTTACCCACGTGAGGGAAGGCGACATCTCAAGCGTACATTCCTTATTGCGTGGAAAAGCTGAAGCCTTCGAAGCCACCGTGCAGGATAATGGCACTAAATCTGTCATTGCAGGGAAGGCTATTGGCGCGATTAAATTACCAAAAAGCGTTACCATTATCGGTCTTGTGCGACAAGGGAAATCATTGCCCGCCAAAAGCAGCATAACGCTTGAAGGTGGCGACCACTTGATTCTCTTTATCGCTGATAAGTCTGTTATCAACCAGGTAGAAGCGCTTTTTCGTCCGACAAAATCATTACTTAGCAAAATCATCGGCTAGATATGCACTTCAACGTCATTAGGCGCATATCCGGCCTCTTACTCGGTCTATTTAGCATCACCATGCTGCCGCCAATACTCGTTTCATTTATATACAACGAACAAAATCACCAACCTTTTATCATCGGCTTTTTGGCTATTTTCTTAATCGGCTTCATGCTTTGGTTTTCCGCTAGGCACGCTAAAGAAGACTTAAGAACACGCGATGGATTTATGATTGCTTCCGTGTTTTGGCTCAGCCTAGGCCTATCCGGCGCCATCCCTTTTTACGTTTCCACCATGCCATCGCTATCGTTGACTGATGCGATTTTCGAATCTATCTCTGGGCTAACAACGACTGGCGCCACCGTTCTCACCGGCTTAGACGACCTACCAAAGTCGATCCTTTTCTACCGCCAACAACTTCAATGGTTAGGTGGCATGGGCATTATCGTCCTTGCCGTTGCCATTTTGCCGATGCTGGGTATTGGCGGCATGCAGTTGTATAAGGCCGAAACCCCCGGACACGTTAAAGACGCCAAATTAACCCCACGCATTACCGAGACTGCAAAAGCACTATGGACGATTTATGCCGGCTTAACCATTGTCTGCGCAACAGCCTATTGGCTTGGCGGCATGACCCTCTTTGATGCAATAACACATAGCTTCAGTACGGTTTCAATCGGCGGATTCTCAACCCACGACGCGAGTTTTGCCTTTTTTAACAGCTCTGTACTCAATTATATCTGTATTGCCTTCATGTTTATTGCCGGTATTAATTTTGCCCTGCACTTTAAAGTTGCCAATTCATTCAATTTCAAATTGTATGCTCAAAATAGCGAACTAAAGGCCTATGCCTCTATTTTGCTTATTCACATCGTCATCATCGGCTCAACACTTTACGCCCTAGGTGTAGTGATGAGCGATTCAAACGTAATAGAACAAACCATCTTTCAAGTCGTCTCTTTCGCAACCACCTCTGGCTTTACCTCAGCCGATCACGCGAGCTGGCCATTATTTATACCTGTGCTGCTTGTTTTCATGAGTTTTTACGGCGGCTGCGGCGGCTCAACAGCCGGCGGCATTAAAGTGGTAAGGATTCTTATTATGCTTAAACAGCTCGGCAAAGAAATTACGCACCTTATTCACCCGCATGCAGATATGCCTGTGAAGCTAGATCATCACATCGTCTCTCGCCCGATCATTAACGCCGTGTGGAGCTTTTTCTCAGCCTATATTTTATCTTTTGGCGTTTTAATGATTCTAATGATGGTGACAGGGTTAGACCAAGTCACCGCTTTCTCTGCTGTGTCCGCCACACTGAATAATTTAGGCCCCGGCTTAGGAGACATCAGCAGTAACTACGCAAGCATACCGGACGCCAGTAAATGGGTCGCTTGCTTTGCCATGTTGCTCGGACGCTTAGAAATATTTACTTTATTGGTCCTCTTTAGCCCTGTTTTTTGGCGCGATTAAATGTCCGATATTCAACAAAAATGGGATGCCATTTACCATAAACGCAGTGGCACCACACCTCGGCCAGCAACCATGTTATCGACATATGCTCACTTATTACCAACCCAAGGGCTGGCCTTAGACCTTGCATGTGGCCTTGGAGGCAATAGCTTCTTTCTAGCAATGCACGGTTTAGAGGTAGATGCGTGGGATATTTCAACCGTCGCCATTGAACACATTAACAATAATTGCGCCGACGCTACAGGCGTCCAAGCGTCTGTTGTTGATATCAGTCATGCTGAATTTCCAAGCAACAAATACGATGTTATTACCGTTTCTCGCTTTTTAGACCGACTCATTATTCCGCAGCTTATAGGCGCGTTAAAGCCATCTGGACTACTTTTTTATCAGACGTTTACCCGCGAAAAGGCGACGGCAGAAGGCCCTAGCAATCCTAAATTTCTTTTGAAAACATCTGAACTCTTATCACTGTTCTCGCAATTAACACCCGTTATTTACCACGAAGAAGCCTCAATTGGCGATACAACTCAGGGCGTCAGAAACGAAGCCATTCTCATTGCCCACAAAGCTCCTGCCTAAACCATCACCCAATAGTTGAAACCGTTGTATAATGGGGGGCTAACTTTTTGGGAATACATATGTCCATCATAAAAAGCGTTTCACCTTCAGAGGCGCACGACGTTCTGCAAAACGATGTTCAGGCTGTTTTGATTGATACGCGAACAACAATTGAGTATTCATTTGTCGGTCATCCAATCGGCGCGGTACATGTGCCCCTTAAGCGACCACCAACGTGGAACGCCTTTCCTGACTTTGTTGAACAAGCTGAAAAACACCTGCCGTCCAAATCAACCGCTATCGTGTTGATGTGCCGTAGTGGAGCACGATCAATGGATGCTGCTAAATTATTAGAAGCCGCGGGGTATCAAAACCTCTACAACATGGAAGAGGGCTTTGAAGGCGATAAAGATACTGACAATCACCGCGGCACACTTGGTGGCTGGCGTTTTCGCAAGTTACCTTGGGAACAAAGCTAGACCACACACTGCCTCTAACATTTTAACTAACAACATTTAATTTATAGGAAACACTTTCGTGAAACAGAACCTTCGTAACATCGCCATCATTGCCCACGTTGATCACGGCAAAACCACCCTCGTTGACAAACTGCTTGAGCAATCCGGCACGCTTGACCGTAAATCGCTAGGCTCCGAACGCGTCATGGATTCTAACGACCAAGAACGAGAACGCGGCATAACCATTCTTGCTAAAAACACAGCGATTGAATGGGAAGGCATCCACATCAACATCGTCGACACCCCAGGCCATGCTGATTTTGGCGGCGAAGTAGAGCGCGTTCTGTCTATGGTTGATTGCGTATTATTATTGGTTGATGCCGTTGACGGCCCTATGCCACAAACACGCTTCGTAACCTCTAAAGCGTTCGAGCAAGGCCTAAAGCCGATTGTTGTTATCAACAAGGTTGACCGTCCAGGCTCACGTCCTGATTGGGTTGTTGACCAAGTATTCGACCTGTTCGACAAATTGGGCGCAACCGATGAGCAGTTAGACTTCCCCGTTATCTATGCGTCAGCCATTAACGGCGTTGCAGGCCCAGAAGCTGACCAACTAGCGGATGACATGACACCGTTATTTGAAATAATCAGAGATCGCGTACCACAACCAGAAGTTGATATTGAAGCGCCGTTCCAAATGCAAATATCATCACTTGCTTACGACAGTTACGTTGGCGTAATAGGCGTTGGCCGCATCACACGCGGCAGCTTAAAACCGGGGCAAACTGTTGTTGTTATTGATAGCGAAAACAAAGAACGTAAAGCCAAAGTACTTAACGTTAAAGGCCATTTGGGCTTAGAGCGTATTGACGTTGAAGAAGCGTTTGCTGGCGATATCATTTGCATTAACGGCATAGACAAGCTGAGTATTTCTGACACCTTATGCGACCCTGATTGCATTGAAGCAATGAAACCACTATCTGTTGACGAACCAACGGTTAGCATGACCTTCTCAGTGAACAACTCACCATTCGCTGGTCAAGACGGCAAATACATTACCTCGCGTAATATTAAAGATCGTTTAGCACAAGAGCTCATTCATAACGTTGCTTTACGCGTTAAACAAGGCGCTACCCCAGACAAATTCATCGTCTCAGGCCGTGGCGAATTGCATCTATCCGTATTAATTGAAACCATGCGTCGCGAAGGTTACGAAATAGGCGTTGGCCGACCTGAAGTTATCCAAAAAGAAATTGATGGCAAAACACACGAACCGTTTGAACAAGTGGTTATTGACATTGAAGAGCAGCACCAAGGCGCAATTATGGAAGAAATGGGCTTACGCAAGGCTGAATTAACCAACATGGTGCCCGACGGTAAAGGCCGTATGCGCCTTGAGTTCATGACCCCTTCACGTGGTTTAATTGGCTTCCGTGGTCACTTCTTAACACTGACCTCTGGCTCAGGTATTATGACCAGCATCTTCGACCATTACGGCCAAGTAAAAACGGGCGACGTTGGCGCGCGTAAAAATGGCGTATTGGTTTCTATGGTAAAAGGCAAAACAGCCGCCTTTGGCTTATTTGGACTACAAGATCGTGGCAAGCTTTTCTTAGGCCACGCCGAAGAAATATACGAAGGTCAAATTGTCGGCTTACACTCTAGAAGCAATGATTTATGTGTGAACCCAACAAAAGGAAAGCAGTTAACGAACGTTCGTGCTTCTGGCACCGATGAAGCGCTAACACTTATTCCGCCCATCCTAATGACCCTAGAGCAAGCGTTAGAGTTTATTGAAGATGATGAATTGGTTGAAGTAACACCTAGCTACATTCGTTTAAGAAAGAAACTATTAACTGAAAACGAACGCAAGCGCGCAGCACGCGGGCCTAAGTCGTAAACAGAGAATTTTATATTTAAGGGCTCAATACTTATTGCGCCCTTAAGCTGTTCACTTAATTTTTTAAAACCCACGCGCAAAAAAAACCGACGAAGAAAACTTCGTCGGTAATATGTCACCTAGCTTGGTTGGCAAATCATTCCTTTTCAACATCCTTGTTGACGATGCAATCCTTTACATCTTCCTTACAAACAATCCTTGTTTGGCGAGATC
>JBDOOJ010000084.1:0-3774 GCA_039830885.1 Cycloclasticus sp. | reverse complement strand
CGTATGCCGGTAAATTAAGCTGAATGTAAGCAAGTCTTTCTGTTGAATCAAAGACAGTCCTATCTTGATCAAACGTATTATTGATCTCCATATTAACCGTATCAAAAGGAAGTTCTAACAAAGCGAAGGCACTCACTCCATTATCTAATTCATGCCCTAGTTTAAGCGCAACCCTCGTATACGCATCACGAAAATTCGTATAATCATTATCTGTTTTTGTACCAGGGGACACGGATTCAACTTGGGTGCTAATCGTTCCAAATGCTTCCAATTCATACGCTACACCAGTCACAGGTATCCATAAAAAGGATAACAACAGTAGCTTGCTAAGCGATATGTTGCGATAAAGCCTGCAATCATTCTTTTTATATTTCATCTTCACTTTCAATCCAGCTTTAAATTTTTGCTAATAAAATCATTAAATAATTGTACTTTTAACTGCTTATATTGCTTCTCTTGGTACACTAAATAAACACCTGCAGAGCCTAGTTCATAATTGGGCAGCAACTCAACTAAACGGCCCTCTCGTAAATCATCAGCCACTATAAAGTGAGACAACACTGACACCCCTACCCCTTGCAATAAGAGGGTTCTAACTGCATCAGCATTGTTTGTCTTTATAGCGCCATCAACAGTCACGGTTTCTTTTTGCTTTTTTTGAGTAAACGTCCATTCCGTTGGGTTGGGCAATAGTGAAAAGTTAACCCATGCGTGCTTTTCTAAATCTTTGGGCACAACTAACGCCCCGTGTTGTTTCAAATAGCTAGGGCTTGCAGCCAATACCAAGCGTGAATCGGCCACTTTCCTCGCTATAAGGTTAGAATCTTGTAACCAACCCACTCGAACACTTACATCTATACCTTCTTCAACCATATCGATCACTTGGTCTTGTAGCATCAGATCAATATTTAGTTTTGGATATAGGCGCATAAATTCAACAATTAACGGCGTAATATATTGAGTCCCTAAACTATTAGTCGCGGCGATTTTTAATGAACCAACGGGCTGATTTTGCAGCACACTAATTTCATTTTGCATGAATTGCGTCTCTTCAACGATTTTCTGACAGCTTTGAAAATAAATTTTTCCTATTTCAGTCAAGTTAAGCTGACGTGTTGTACGGTTTAAAAGCCGTGCCCCCACCTGTTCTTCGAGCAGTGTTACATGCCGACTCACCGCCGATTTTGCCATATTGAGCTCTTTGGCGGCCTCAGTAAAACTGCCCAAATCTACAACATGGTAGAAAATCATCATTCGATCTAAGTTTTTTATGGCTGCCATTGTTCTTTTAAATAGAATAGTTTGTTATAAAATTACTGTATTGTTAAATTATATAGAAAATACTATCATAGGAAAAATTAAACTTATCTAAATTTTCCTAAGGCACCTCATGACTAAGCTTTCAAAACTTTCATTCGCATTACTTTTATTAACAGCTCTATCAGCACAGGCAAATAATGGTTATTTCGCTATCGGTTACGGCGCCAAAATGATGGGCATGGCAGGTGCTGCAATCGCCTTTCCTCAAGACACATTAGCAGGTGCAGTCAACCCTGCAGGCATGTCTCAAGTTGAAGGCTTAGATATCGGCGCAAGGTTTTTATACCTACCTAGAGACGCTGAATTTGATTGCCGAGGTATCGGCGCCTGTGATGAATTGGTACGAGATGACAGCCGGCGTGATTATTGGTTAATCCCAAACTTTGGATGGAACAAACGATTAAGTGATAAAAGCACACTCGGGGTTACTGTATATGGCAATGGCGGTATCAACACGACCTATAGGAAACGTTTATTTACTGAAACGTTTGAACGTGTCACAGGTTCGCCAAGCATTACAACAAATGGGCACTTAGGCGTAGATTTTGCGCAGGTCATTATCGCCACCACCTACACCTACGAAATGTCTCCAAATAACTATATTGGTGCATCTCCTTTATTTGGCATTCAAAAATTTAGCGCACAAGGCCTAGACTTCTTCCAAGGCGTATCATCAGACCCAGGCAGCCTAACAAACAGAGGTGACGAGCTGTCCTACGGACTTGGTATTAAAGTGGGCTGGTTTTATAAACCTAACGACACTTACCAGTTTGGTGCCTATTATTCACCAAAAATGCAAATGACTAAAATGAAAAAGTATTCAGGTTTGTTTGCTAATAATGGGGATTTTGATATTCCTTCAAATTATGGCGTAGGAATGGCCGTTAACTTTTCAAAACAACTGTCCATAGCTTTTGATGTGATGCGCATTAACTACAAAGATATTGATGCTTTATCAAACCCTGTGCCAACAGCTTCGGAACTGACTGGCGGCTTTTCTGCAGACAGACTACTCGGTGCAAAAGACAGCGTTGGTTTCGGTTGGAGAAGTATCACTGCTTATAAATTAGGCGTTCGCTACATTCTTGACGACACTATAACGCTTCGGGCGGGTGCAAACCTTGGTGAGGAACAAATCCCCAGACGATCAGGCTTGCTAAACCCCATCACACCTGCCATGCCAGCTAAACATTTAACCGCTGGGTTTAGTTATAAAACCAATGAACATTCAGAATGGTCTTTTGCTGTTATGCACGCCTTTCGCAATGAGTTAACGGCGCAAGACACCGCGTTTTTAGGGGCGGACGTTAAGTTTGGCATTGCAGAAACAACTTTAGATGTTAGTTACACCTACAGCTACTAACATACATTCACAACCATACATAAAAAGAGAATTTACAAAATGACTGATTTATTTTCATCCATAAACGTTGGCCCACATACACTATCCAATCGTATTTTTATGGCGCCGATGACGCGCAACAGAGCACCAGATACCATACCGAACGAGTTAATGAAAACGTATTACACTCAACGAGCCAGCGCCGGTTTGATTATTTCAGAAGGCTCACAAATCTCTTTGCAGGCCATCGGCTACCCTGGCACACCGGGCATTCACACAGCTGAACAGGTAACAGGCTGGAAAACTATTACCGATGCCATTCATGCACAAGGTGGGCATATCTTTTGCCAACTATGGCATGTCGGACGCAGCTCCCACCCGGACCTTCAGCCAAACAACGAACTACCCGTTGCGCCATCCGCTATTAAACCCGAAGGCGGTGCGATGACACTTGAGGGGCCCAAACCTTTTGTTACACCACGAGCCCTTACTATTGAAGATATTCAACAAACTATTAAAGACTTTATTCATGCCGCTGAATGTGCTCTGGAGGCTGGCTTTGATGGTGTGGAAATTCATGCTGCCAATGGCTATTTAATTGACCAGTTTTTACGTGACGGGACAAACCAGCGAGATGATAACTATGGTGGCTCAGTAGAAAATAGAAGCCGTTTCTTACTTGATGTTGTTGATGCTGTCTCTAACGTTTGGGGAGAAAATCGAACAGCCGTTAGGATCTCACCCCTTCAACCATTTAATGATATGAAAGACTCATCTCCAGAAACACTCTTCACCCACGTTGTTAAAGCACTCAACCAATACAATTTAGCTTATCTCCATGTGACAGAAATGGGTGCTGAAGCACCAGGCTTTGCTGGACCGGCCTTTGATTTAACCAAACTACGGCCATTATTTGATGGTATCTACGTCACTAATGCTGGCTATGACAAACAACGTGGCAACAAAACCATTGCGAACAATAGTTGTGATGCAGTTGCCTTTGGCGTGCCATTTATAGCAAACCCAGACCTAGTGGCGCGCTATGAATCAAATGCTGATTTAAATGAAGCCGAACCAGCAACTTTTTATGGTGGTGACTCAGCGGGTTATAC
>JBDOOJ010000036.1:0-3817 GCA_039830885.1 Cycloclasticus sp. | reverse complement strand
GCAAAGGACGTAAATAGTTTGTAATTTAATGGAGGTTATTCGGTTCTAAGTCATTATGGAATTTTGGAATCAAATCACTCGTTACGGCCTGTTTCACCAAGCCGACAAAGAGGCTAAACGTTATCGTGGCGACGTACTGGTCGTGTTTGTGCACGGTATATTTGGCAACCCTGAAGATACGTGGAGCGAAACGCCACAATGCCTATCAGAACGGCTTGGCTCTAATGTCAATATTCTAAATTTTTCGTATGCTGCCGGTTTGTGGCAAAAGCTAGCATTCCCCAAGCGTCGAGTGATCTTAAAACCTGTTTAGATACAGCCTATTCAAACTACAATTTTGTAATTTTTATCACCCACAGTACCGGTGGTCTGGTCGTCAAACACCTGCTCAATGAGTCATATCGTGAGATACAGCAGCAAATCGATAACAACACATTCTCTTACGAAAAAAGCTCGTCCATTTGGCTTAAAACTCGCCGCGTGGTTAACATTGCTGTGCCCCACTTTGGTGGTGATCCATCACTCACTAAAATTGGTCAGTCCGTGTACAACTACGTTTATTGGCTGGCAAAACCCTTTTTAAAGCTGATTCGCCTGCTGACTCAGGGCGCCGCCGATGTTGGCAAAAACACCATCATCGGTGCCTTACGGCACGGCAACCCTTGGTTAACCGAGTTACATGAAGAGAACGAGCGCGCCATCTCCACTTCACGGCAAAGTTTGCTGCCTCATCCTTCGTCATTTGATATCTTAGCTGGCTCCGATATTGCTGTACCTACCCTTTCCACCACAGGCAAACAACTTACTTTTCGGGGCAACCACGACACCGTTAAAATTCCCGACCACAAAAGCGGTCCAATCATGGACATTCTTGTGTCCCAAGTGGCTGATTTTTCTGGCGATAATTATTACTTGGTCACACATGCTGGCGCCATTGCCCGTAAGCTAGACTCCCTTAATCAGGAACTTGGCACCTTCAAGCTGATTGGTCAGCACACCGAGTCCAATGGTAACAAAGGCTCTCAACAAGCTGTTTTCGACAAGTTATACAGCCAGCTTAATAAAAATAACGGCAATGCTCCGCACCAACTACTGCTAACCGGCAGCGGTGGCACGGGTAAATCAACGGTTATGCGCGAATTGCTAAGGCAGTTGTCATTTGACTACTTAATGAATCCTGGCCCCCAACAGGTCATTCCATTCTCGATGCCATTGCAGATGCTTTCCGGCTCAGAAGTTAACGCAGATTTAGATTGGAATCGCCTTTGGGCATGGCATGAAAGCTGGGTGAACGAATTATTCCCAAGCCGTACTTTTCGGTCACAAAAAATTGTGCCCCTCTTCGATACGCAGGCTGTTTGCATTATGTTTGACGGCCTTGATGAATTTCTTGCGCTACATAATGACGTCAGCAGCGCGCATATGTTAACTATCTTTAAGCAAGCCACAAAACGTTACCGGCATAACCCAAAATTTTCCATCTTAACGGTTTGTCGTAGCAGCCTGCCTGGCGTTGAGTACCATGCAGAAGCCTGTAATAGCTACGAAGTGGCGCGGCTTAGCATGGATGACGCCAAAATGGCCTTCCCTATTTGCAGCACCTGGCTAGATTACGTGGAAGATAAAGACTTGTTGGACGTGGTGTTAACACCGCTTATTTTATCGTCGCTAGACGACATGCCCGGCATTAACGGCCAAGCGCTAAACGCAACGCATATCATCGGCCAATCAATAGACTCTATTTTACGAAAAAGCAGTTTAGAGGGCTCAAAACTACCCGATGGCACCCCCATTAATCGCGAACATTTATTGATTGCCTTAATGTTAGTCGCCTGGGTTTTCTTTCGAAAAGCGCTTGGCGAAATCAGCTTAAAACAACTCAATATCGAAGTTCAGTCCATCGCCAACGAGTGGTCAACGTTT
Organism: Cycloclasticus sp.; assembly: GCA_039830885.1. Classification (GTDB taxonomy): domain Bacteria; phylum Pseudomonadota; class Gammaproteobacteria; order Methylococcales; family Cycloclasticaceae; genus Cycloclasticus. The sequence continues at coordinate 1,894 of JBDOOJ010000036.1, read as the reverse complement.
CTGCAGCATAGCGATTTGCAAGACGAAAACGAACAATTAAAAGCCAGCTTGTCTCTACTCAATAACGAATACTTTATTACAGGTCTCGTTCAACGCACCTTATTTATTACCACGGGCAAAAATAAAATTCGTTTTTCTAATCGGCAATGGCACGACTACCTTATTGCTTTGTATTTCAAGCAATGCCTAACACTCGGCCATGTGAATGACTTTGGTGACACCGCCTTTAACCCCGTTATTTATCGTATGGCGGGGGAATTAATGCATGACGATGTGATTACTGAACTGATGGCTCAACGCGCTATATCGCGTTGGCAAGAAACCGGAAACTCCTCCATTGTCGGCGACATATTGGCGTTCATTTCATGGATCACCGTCGCTATTGAACCTTCTGCCGTACGCCTATTTTTATCTGAGGCTGGCAATTACAAGGAAATAACGCGCATTGTTTTACTCGCGGGTTTTGGTTACCGAGGGCTTGAAAATGCTGATGGCGACCGTTCTTCAAAAGATATCCGCCAAGCTTTATTACCCATGCTGAGAGTGATGGCTGATTGCGACATGTGTCCGATTGGTGACCGAGTCGCTTCAAGTTTAGCCTGGTGTTATTTAAGCGCCTACACGGAAAAGTTTAATTTAGAAAAAGCCACCCTTCCTTGGCCCGAGCTACGCTTCAATAATGATGGCCAAAAAATTGCCCTAAGTGCCATGTGTAGAGAGGTAAACGGCCAGTATCAACTAAACAAATACAATAAATCGCTACAAATCGCCTTTTTATCTGCCGTTAAGCAAGCTCAGAACAACCCTAGGCTGTTGATTCGATCCATGCATTATTTATATTTTTTAGTCATTGCTAAAAAGTTTGGCGCACACGTTATCGAGTTAAACGATGGTTTAGATGAACTGTTAAGCAACGACTCCAAATTCACCCAACTGATACACAGCGAAAACACCCCGCCCGCGCTAAAATTACTGTTTGAGCACCTACAAGCCTTAGGGCAAGAGAGTTAGCATCAGGCTGAGCGCTTACTCCACGCTTTTTCTAAGCGTTTCTCCGATACCGGCTGTTTTGTTTTTATCTGCTGCGCAAACAGCGAAATTCTAAATTCCTCTAACGCCCAACGAAAGCTATCCAGCTCAGGGTTTTCAGCAGACGCTTTAAGTTCACGCCACAACGTCGACTCGAAACGTTGCACTTGCCCTGACTTCTCTGTGTCTTTACTCAGCTGGGCATTGGCTTTTTCTAAACGGTGCTGAACCGCTTTTAGGAAACGTAAATAATCCCGCAGTTTATCTGCCGGCACATGGCGCACAAAACCCTGATAAAACAAGCAAGCCAAATGCATCGATTCATCTTTATGCAAGGCTTGCCCTGCCCATGCGGCCAATGATTGTTTAACTTGCTGGTACATGGTCAACACTTTTACCAGCATCTCAGACATTTCGTACCCTGTCGCATACACCGAGACATCTTGCTGCTGAATAGCCGCTTCAAATTCTGCTTCAGTGCGAATATGTTGGTTTAAAAATAACGATGTCATCAACTGGTGCGCTAAGTCATCAAAAATATCGTCACCCACACTCAATTCGCAATGTGGGTGCGGCTTTAGTTGTTGATAATTAAACGCCTGAGCGGTGGTAATCGCTGATTTTTTGCTGAGTTGTTTCAATTCTTTGGCAAACTTTAAACGGAACAATCTAATCAAGCCATCTTGGTGCAACCTATCGGCCTCTTCTTGCGAGTCGACTAATGTTAAAGCCACTGCGTTTTTCTCATCCACCAAGGCGGGGAAACCTTTTAACTCCTGCCCTTGGTGCTGAATGATTTGCTCCGTAGGAATATCATCAAACTGCCAATTCGTTGCACGCGAAGACGACAACGCCGTTGTTAATG
>JBDOOJ010000061.1:0-13663 GCA_039830885.1 Cycloclasticus sp. | reverse complement strand
CAAAATAATCAATTTATTCTTGAAAACACGCACGCACGAGGCACCACTCAAGAAACCAACTTAATTAGCCGAAACATAACTCAGTCAACCAATGTAACTTACACAACCTGCGCGCCAAGCTCTAACGCTTGGGAGCTTCAAGCTAGCAGTCTAGAGCTTAATAAGAAAACTGGCCGTGGTACTGGGCGTGATGTATGGATTGAAGTCTTTGATATCCCCTTGCTTTACACGCCGTATATCAGTTTCCCTGTTGATGATAGGCGTCAATCTGGTGTATTAGCGCCAATCTTTGGCAATTCCGACACCACGGGCACTGACCTTTCTATCCCATATTATTGGAATATTGCACCAAATTATGACGCCACTATAACGCCACGCATCATGAGTGATCGCGGCTTGATGTTAGGCGGTGAATTTCGTTATTTATCTAACAACAGTGAAGGCCAAGTCGCTGCAGAAATCTTAGACGATACAGATTTAAACGATCTAAGAGGTCAGTTCAGCTTGCAAGATAAAACTCGTTTATCTTCACGTCTTACATCCGATATTGACCTAAATTACATTTCAGATGATGACTACTTAGAAGACTTTGGTAACAGCCTAAGCGCATCAAGCGATCGTTATTTACGTAGCCAAGCCAGTTTAAATTACCGCGCCGACAATTGGACGTTGTTGACTAAGTTAGACAACTACGACTCCATTGATGAATCTATATCTAGCGCATCAAGACCTCATCGCCGCTTACCGCAAGTGCTTTTTAACTTGCACGAGACTGAGGTATTCGATATTGCAAAAGTTGATATGCGCAACGAATTTGTCTACTTCGAGCACAGTGCTGATGTAGATGCCAAGCGTTTGGACATACACCCTGGTATTAGTTTTCCATTCCACACACCCGGCAGTTTTATTACTCCAAGGCTCAGTGTAAGGCACACAGAATATCGCCTAAATGACCAAGCAGTTGGCGTTGATAGCCATCAAAGCAGAACCTTACCTATCTTATCTGTTGACTCTGGCCTCTTCTTCGAGAGAGATTTAAACATTGCAGGTGGCATGATTCAAACACTTGAACCACGCGCTTATTACTTATACGTGCCGCACAAAAACCAAAATGACATACCCTTGTTTGACACATCAGAATACGACTTCAGCTTTAATCAATTATTTAGAGAAAATCGATTCTCAGGTGCAGACAGAGTCGCCGATGCTAACCAGTTAACTCTCGCCGTCACATCACGGCTTATTGAATCTGAAACAGGCAGCGAACGTTTAAGAGCGAGCATTGGTACTATTGTTTACTTTGACGACCTTAATGTTGACCTTACAGAAACAGTAACAGATGCGCTTGGTAACGATAAAACGCCTGATAATAATGTTATAGACGACAATACCTCCGATCTTGTAGCCGAACTCTCTGCAAAAATAACGGACACTTGGTCTGCACGCTCAGCCATTCAATACGACCCACACGCTGGTAACACAGAAAAAGCAACCTTGGGTTTTCACTACCGAGACGGTGCTAACCGCTTATTCAACGCAACTTATCGTTCACGTTACGATAGTAACGGAAACTCCAACGAGATTGAACAAACCGACTTATCGTTCAAGTGGCCCCTTTCCAAAGAGTGGAGCACCGTTGGCCGCTGGAATTATTCTGAAGAACACAACCTTTCGCTCGACACATTTATTGGGCTTGAAAAAGACACTTGTTGTTGGCGTCTACGCGTTATTGCTAGGCGTTACGTTAACGATGCATTTGATGAAGAACCTAAGGAAGGCATCTTCTTCCAATTTGAGCTTAAAGGCTTAACCAGCTTCGGTGAAAAATTAGATTCATTCCTAGAAGAAGGCATCTTAGGTTACCAAATACCCGAACAATAACTCTCACTCATGGCCTCCATCTAGAACATACAGGTAGCTACCTGGTTCTATATTTTACTGTTGCACAATATGAAAAAATTAAAGCTCTCAACCTATCTTCCAGTCATGCTATTTTTATGCCTGCTCTCTATGCAAGCTTTAGCACAAAATTCAGTCAACAGAATCATCGCTATCGTTGATAAAGGTGTTATTTTACAAAGCCAATTAGACGAACAAGTCAAACAAATGTACCAGCGTTTACCGGCTGAACAACGCGCATCCATAGCACGAGAAGACATCGAAATGCGCGTTCTCGATAAAATGATTATTACCGAACTGCAACTGCAAATCGCACGACGTAGTGCAATGAAAGTCTCTGATGCTGACATACAAGCGTCAATCGACCGCATTGCAAACGCTAATAAACTATCGCCCGAGAAATTCCTAGACGTCCTACAAAAAGACGGCGTTACATTAAAATCGTTTCAAAAATCTATTCGCGACCAGATGTTAGTTCGACGAGTTCAATCAAGCTACGTGCATCATGAAGTTAAAATCTCTGAACAAGAAGTAACAAGTTTCTTGAGACTGTTAGACCAAAGCCAGGGTGATCAATCTACTGAGTACCATTTAGGCCACATTCTTATTGCAACCCCTGAAAACGCCTCTCCAAAACAAACAGAAAAAGCCAAGAAAAAAGCCGAGGGCATTATTAACTCTTTAAATAACGGAAAAAAGTTTTCAACCTTATCCATTGCCCAATCCGACGCCAACAACGCACTTGAAGGCGGCGACTTAGGATGGATGAAGCTCGCGCAAATGCCCTCGTTATTAACCCCATACGTTGAGAAGATGCGAACGGGTGAATATTCGGGCGCCATTCAAAGCCCCAGTGGTTTTCATATTATCAAGCTATTTGAAACCCGCGGCCAACAAAAAATCATGGTAACCAAAACACACGTGCGCCATATTCTTATAAAGATTAATGCGCTAGTTAGCGATAAGATTGCCCAAGAACGCCTGCTTAATATAAAAGAACGGCTTGAAAATGGTGAAGACTTTACGACGTTAGCAAGGGCTAACTCTGAAGACAGAGGCTCCGCTATTAGCGGTGGCGACCTTGATTGGGTTCAGCCTGGCGCTTTGGTTCCTGCCTTTGAAGCCGCAATGAATGCATTAGAAATAAACGCAATGAGCCTACCGATTCAAACCCAGTTTGGCTGGCATTTAATACAAGTGTTAGAGCGCAAAGAACAAGATAACACGCAATTAATGCGCCGGGCTCAAGCACGTTCACAGCTTCAAAAACGTAAAGCCGACGCTGCCATTGAATCGTGGCTGACAAAGCTGCGTGACGAAGCTTATGTTGAATATCGCCTAAAAAACTAGGCCCTTTTCCGCACATCTTTTAATCAACCGTGCACATACCCAGAATAGCTATTACCCCTGGCGAACCAGCAGGCATTGGCCCAGACATCTGTTTGCAAATTTGCGCTCAAGACTGGCCTTGTGAGCTTATTTTTATCGCCGACCCCGACTTGCTACAGCGACGTGCAAGTCAACTAGGGCTGGATATCAATATTCAAATTGTCGACCTTAGCCAGCCCACTAGCGGCCATCTCGCAGGTATTTTAAAGGTACTCCCTGTTAAGCTATCCAACCAAGAGCATTCTGGAAAACTGGATGTTCGTAATGCCCGTTATGTTATCGAAACACTGAAGACTGCGGCTCAATTGTGCATGGATAAAACTTGTGCCGCCGTTGTTACTGGTCCCGTACAGAAAAGCATTATTAACCAAGCCCGTATTGCTTTTTCTGGGCACACAGAGTTTTTTGCTGAGGTCTGCGGCGGCTTTCCTGTGATGCTGCTGACAACAACAAAACTTAAAGTCGCTTTAGCCACAACGCACCTACCACTTAAAGATGTTAGCCAAGCCATCACTCGCCCTTTATTAGAAAACGTCATCACGGTAGTTCACCATGATTTGCAAAAAAAATTCGCTATCCAATCTCCACGTATTGCAGTTTGCGGACTTAACCCACACGCAGGTGAAAACGGTCATATCGGCCAAGAAGAGCTCGACACAATCATTCCAGCTCTCGATGCTTTACGGGGAAAAGGATTTAAATTAACCGGCCCCTTACCAGCCGACACTGCCTTTAATCCAGCCATTCTAAAGAATCACGATGTTATTCTCGCCATGTATCACGACCAAGGTCTACCTACGCTTAAATATGCTGGGTTTGGCGAAGCAATCAACATTACCCTTGGCTTGCCTATTATTCGCACCTCTGTCGATCATGGTACTGCTCTTGGGTTAGCCGGCACAGGACAAGCCAGCGCCAGTAGTTTAAAATCCGCACTCACTATGGCAATTCAACTCGCATCAAAATATAACAGTGAACAAACCACATAAAGCTCGCAAACGTTTCGGCCAAAACTTTCTACAAGATAGTCGTATCATTCATCAAATAGTGATGGCGATTGACCCCACTCCTAGTGACCACCTTGTTGAAATTGGTCCCGGCCAAGGTGCTATTACCGAACCTTTATTGGATACTCACTGTCAACTGGATGTGGTTGAGCTAGACAGGGATTTAGTTGAGCGACTTAAAATAAGATTTTCGCACCTTGAACGTTTCACCTTACACAGCGCAGACGCATTAAGCTTTGACTTTGCCGCTCTCAATAACAGCAAACCTTTGCGAATCATAGGGAATTTGCCTTACAACATTTCGACCCCGCTGTTATTTCACTTATTGAGCCAAGCGTCGCATATTCAAGATATGCACTTTATGCTGCAAAAAGAAATTGTTAACCGATTGCAAGCTCAGCCGGGAAGCAAACAATTTGGTCGACTCAGCATTATGATTCAGCTCCACTGTCGTGTTGAAGCTTTGTTTGATGTGGATCCTGAATGTTTTCACCCACGGCCAAAAGTGATGTCGAGCATCGTGAGATTAACGCCCCACGCTGAACAACCCTATCAGATTGACGATATGGAATTATTTGAGAACGTCGTTAAAACCGCTTTCTCGCAACGTCGTAAAACCATTAGAAACACCTTAAAAAAAATCTGTAGCGACGATGCCTTTAATGCAGTTGAAATTAACCCAAGTGCACGCGCTGAAGCACTCAGTATCGATAACTTTGTGGCACTGAGCAACCATATCAGTCGCTCTTAAGTTCTATCAAGCCGTTTCAATTGGATACAACATATTAATCAATTGATACGATAAATACAGATAACAAAAGGTTAACAACAAACAAGTCGACAGGTTTTTACGTATCGTTTCTCTGATAATATTCGCCATAACCACAAAGCTCCAACACACAATCAAAAAAACCACCAAACCAGCCGCACCCGCTGGCTGCTCGTTATTGGATAATGTTTGCACCCAAAATATAAAGGGGGTGCTGAATACGGTTATCAAGGCGCCACTGCCATAAATAGCAGTCAAAGACTGATTAAAGCGATTCGGCACAGAAAAGAAGCTCACCAAAACGTACATAAACAAACCAATTAGAACCGTATCAATTAAAGCCTGAATAACAGCATCAATGATTGAAATGTTGCTGGATAATAAAACTGTACCCGACATAAAGTAGGTAAAAAATACAACTTTCATTAACATCGTATTGTCAGGTACATCTTGCGGACCTTTCTTTATTAAACAAAGGTCGAGAAATAATCGTAGTAGCATTTTATAATCGTTAGCCATACTACAATTATGCTGTACCATGACAGCATATTCAATGCAGTTGCTGTAAATTTAGATGACATTAACTCCGGATGACCAAATAGCGTTTAGAATTATTGAGCTCAATCAAGAGCACCAAGATTTGCACTATATAATTGACCACTTATCTGAAGAAATACACCCTGACCAATTGCGAATACGCCGTCTAAAAAAGCGTCGGCTTTTTATTAAAGACCAAATTTCTCACTTAAAAAGCAACCTAATTCCTGACATTGATGCCTAGTGGAAAAAATCAGTCATGAGCAGTTTGAACACCTGATAAAAGACGCTGAGGTTATTGAAAAAGACGGCTTTGGACTAAAGGTTCTCGATACTAAAAAAGGCGAAATGATAAAGCTGTTTCGTCGTAAACGTTTTTTTTCTACCGCCCTTTTCAAGCCTTACGCCGTTCGCTTTGCCGATAATGCAAAAAAATTAACCCAGCTTGGCATCCCGACGATTAACATCAACCGCCTGCTGTGGTGCGACAGTATAAAACGCCACATTGTTATCTACAAAAGGCTAGAAGGAGAGTTGCTGCGTGACGCATTAAGTCAATCAAACGCGGAAACTGAAGAACTTTACACACAATTTGGCCGTTTCATGGCAGGCTTACACAACAAAGGTGTGTATTTTCGCTCTGCACATTTTAAAAACATCTTGGTGCTACCAAACGAAACCCTAGGCTTGATTGATATTTCCGATATGCAAATCAAGCGCCACACGTTAAACATCAGCTTACGACAACGAAATTTTGAACATGTTCTGCGCTATCAAGAGGATAAAGACTTAATTAAAAGTCACTTGGAAACGTTCACCACCGCTTATACGGAAAATAGCCAACTGAATAACAACGAAACACTTAAAATAAAACACACCATTCAGTCTATTCTCTCGGGAACCCAAAGGCCATAAGGTTTCTCCGGCTGAAAATTCAGCTTTTATACCTTACGGACTAGAATATCTTCCATCACTAAGTATTCCAAATCAGAGCCGTAGAACATATTTAGCGCATCCGTTGGCGAACAAACCATGGGCTCACCACGACGGTTTAGCGATGTATTTAACACCACACCGTTGCCTGTTAATTTTTCAACTTCTGTTAACAGCTCGTGATAACGCGGGTTGGTTTTTGCAGTGACAATCTGAGCCCGCGCAGTGCCATCTTCATGCACCACTTCTGGAATACGTTTTTTCCAACTGTCAGCCACATCAAATGTAAATGTCATGTACGGGCTTGGGTGATCTGTTTGCAAAATTTCTTCAGCCACTGTATCCAAAATGCTCGGACAGAACGGCCGCCAGCGCTCACGGTACTTTATTTGCGCGTTAATTCTATCCGCCACACCTTTACTACTTGGGTTGCCAATAATGCTCCTGTTACCTAAAGCACGTGGCCCAAATTCCATACGGCCTTGAAACCACGAAATAGGATTGCCGTCAGCTAATAGCTTCGCTGTGTATTCTGTGGTGTTTTCCAATACTTCGTAGTCAGGTTTGTTCGGATGATCCAAACATGCCTGTATGCACTGTTCGTTGGTGTATTTTGGGCCTAAATAAGCGTGTTCCATTTTTTCAATCGTATCGCCTAACTCCTGCGCTGCATAACTCGCCGCACCAATCGCCGTACCCGCATCGCTAGCCGCAGGCTGAACAAATAGTTCTTTAACGTCCGGGCGCGCAATAATGCGTTGGTTTAATTTTACATTCAACGCCACACCACCGGCATAACACAGCTTGCCAGTTTCTTTTAATGTATCGCCCAAATAGGTATCTATAAGTCCAAGTGCAACTTTTTCAAGCAAAGCCTGAATACTGGCTGCATAATCAATGTACGGGTCATCAATTTCATCACCTGTACGTTTAGGGCCTAACCAATCAATCAGTTTAGGGCTAAAAAAGTAGCCCTTGCCATCTTCCTTGTAACGGCGCAAGCCTAAGCAATTAACTAACTGGGTATTTACTTGGAAATCTTTACCATCTGTTTTAATAAGACGTGAAAAATCAAAGCGTTTAGGGTCACCGTAGGGCGCCATCCCCATCACCTTAAATTCACCATCAAGCATTTGAAAGCCTAAAAATTCGGTAATTGCGCCATAGACGCCACCCAATGAGTCTGGATCATAAAATTCTTTTATTTTATGAATTTTTCCGTTTTCGCCGTAGCCAAAAAACGTTGTCGCGTATTCACCTTTACCATCAATACCCAAAATCGCCGTTTTCTCTTTAAAACCACTTAAATGGTAAGCGCTGCTGGCATGGGCTAAATGATGTTCAACAGGTACAAATTTAACACGTTGCGAATCAATGCCTAAATCATCCAGCATTTTCATTACACTTTTAAAGTTACGTTCGTAGCGACGGTTGCCGTTAAATAACGCCATTAACGCTCTATCTGGCGCATACCAATGACGCTTAGCATAATGCCAACGAGCAGGGCTAGATAAACCTATTTTTGCGTAAGGAAAAGCAACAACATCAATCTCGCTCGGTTTTATGCCGGCGTATTCCAAACAAAACTTGGTCGATTCGTAAGGAAATTTTCCTTTGGCGTGTTTATCACGAAGAAAACGTTCTTCTTCCACCGCAGCAACCAGTTTTCCATCAATGTACAACGCTGCAGACGCATCATGGTTAACTGCGCCTGATAAACCTAAAACTTTCATAAGTGCCTTTTTCTTAACTTAATGGTAATGCTATGTGGGATATTTTACAGGATTAAGCTTATGTCTGATTATAATTTTAGCCGTCGAAAGATCACTTCTATTACTGTTGTTTGCTTTTTTTCAGCCTGTTCCAAAGCTTTTTAGAACGCCGACTCAACACATCCTCTTGTTGATACATCTTAAAAAAAACCAATTTATCCCCATCGCCCCAACCATTAGCATGACGTAAAAGCGTATCTAAATCTCTAAACACTGCACGTTTTCTGCAGAATACTTTTTTAACTTTCTCCAAGTCTATTACCCTTACATCAAACCCGCCTTTAGGCAGCCTCTTTATAAAAACATGCTTAGGATAAAAGCAGCCATGTTGATAATAATGCTGATGCATCATATGCATTAATTCAATAATTTTGCTGAATAGCACCGCTTTTTGTTCGTCATTAGGAAGAAAAGAACCGCCTACGCTATATTTTTCTGACGACAAGGGGGTATAACCGCTCAACTCCTCAGTGATAATGCATGCACGCCGATGTCCGTCTGCTTTCCACTGATCAAAGCACACTAAATCAAGTGACGGGATGCTGTGATTTTCGAATGATTGGATAATTTCAAACTCCCTACAAAAGGTAGGGATGCCTTTTATAGGATGAGAAATTGACCGCGTGACATGATCTTCTTGGCGTTTCAGAAACACCCCTGCTTTGCCGCCTAAAGGTAATTTTAATTCAATACGTGAAACACCACTCCAACCACCACGACAATAATTTGGCTCTTCAAACCAATCCGCTTTTAACGCCCATATTTTTTCATACGTATCTAAGTCATTAAATACGAGTATGTCTCGCCATTTTTCGGATATATAATGCATGTCTTAAACTATTAGTTTGGCCATTGAATGTCATCAAGTTATCCATTATATCGGTATATTTTTCACGGTACTCGATTAAATATAACAGCTGAAGAGCAGCCGTCTTTTGCGACTATTGGCTTAGGCAATTCAGCTGCTTGGCCACCATTCAATGAAGGCCATATTCTCTCTAAAGGGACCACCACCTGTATCAAGGTCACTCTGCCCTCTACCAAGGAAACGGTTTATTTCAAACGTTATAACCATACAAAAAAACCTTGGGAATTTTTCCTAAGACGAAGCAAGGCAGCAAACGAACTGATTAACTATCAGCGCCTTAAAATACTTAATATTCCCACATTAGATACCATCGCGTTCTATGAAAAACGTAAATTTGGCTCGCTAAAAATAGCCTGTATCGTCACTAAGGAGTTATCCAACACGATGCAGCTTGATGACTTTTATGTGGATGTTCTTTTGAAGATGCCGACTAAACAGCGGCTAAACGTTCTGAACAGTTTAAAGCAGCAATTATTCGACCAACTGCGAACAGCTCATGACAATGGTTTTTTTCACCTCGACTTAAAATGGCGGAATATTTTAATTCAGCAAAACGGTGACAACTACATGCCCATTTGGATAGACTGCCCCCGAGGCATCCAAAGACGTTATTTAAATTACCGACTTAAAGTCGCTGACTTGAGCGGCTTAGCACGCAAAGCCTTATCTTTTTTTACTGCTGCACAGCTCTACCGCATGCTCTACCAATACCTCGGTCCATCGGCGACAAAAAAAGAAGCCAGAAAGCTTTTCTTGGATATATCAAAACACCTATCTCGGCGACCACCAAAAATCCTAAAACGCTAGCCTTTTAGCGGCTTAGTCTTGAGATAAAGCGCCTTCTTTTCTACCTTGTTCCAAAATGCTTCATTAATACTAAGCTCGGTCTTTAACGAGTTTTTTGTATATTCACGAACAAAATAATAAAAATCCCTTTTAGTAAAACCAATATCCATGCTCGAGAAATACAACGCTGCTAAATCTTTTACCAACCACCGTTCCGGTGTTTTGGGCCTCAACTGTACGCGATGTAAATCTATTAAATACAATTGTAGTTCGTTAAGGTCTGTTAGTGATTGAAGTTCGTTTTCATTTAATAAAAAATGGCAAATATACAAGTCTCGGTGATTGATCCCATTTTCATGTAATTCACGCGCAATCATCGCCACGCGTTTTATTAACGCGCGTTTCAAGCGAGGGGTTGGTTTATTTATCGCCCAATCAACACAAAAATCTTCCAGACTAACCGCAGGTTCCAGCGATTCAGTTATAACAAATGACTCTAGTTCAGCTACATTCGAACCACGTTGGCCATATGCCGCCAAGGTCATTGTTTTAATATCTAACTTACTTAGCGCATGAATCGCGTCGTATTCATTTTTTGCGCCCAGCACTGGCTTACGCCCTTGCACAAGGTTCTTTATAATTTCAGGCCAACCAACTCCGTTATGAATTTTTGCAAAGTACTCATTGCCATTTAAATTAAATTTAAAGGTTTTACGTCGTGCAACTTGCCGATACATCTCTCCATCAAGCGCCATTAATTCATCAAAACTAGGCGCCCCACCCCAGTCTCTCTTAAACTGTTCCGACACTTCAACTGACATTGAGTCGGCTCTCCGCAACTTTTTCAATAGCCTCTACCGCTTTCTCTGGCATGCTGTATAAATCTTCTTTATCTGCATATTCAAGCGCATTATTTATCCAACTTTCTTTGTCGCCGACTAGCATCTTCTCCAGTGCTTTATTTAAAAACACCTGTGAGAAGGGCGATGGTAATACTTCGCCCGCTTTAGACTTGCTCACATGTTTCGCATAACCACATACATCCGTCACCAACATCGGCAAACCAGCAACCATCGCCTCTAGAATAACAGTGCCTGTGTTTTCTTTTCTTGCAGGGTGTACAAGTAAATCCGCAGCTAATAAAAAATCAGGCACATCCGATCGCCCACCCATGAAGTGAATCTTTTCAGCGATGCCTTTTTCACTCGCTAACCGCTCATATGAAGGGATATCATCTTCACCAACAACCATTAGATGGGTTTTAGATTGTAACGTTTCAGGTAATGATGCTATTGCCTCCATTGCCCGGTCGACACCTTTTGTTTTAAAACCCGTGCCCACCATCAAAACAAGTAATTCGTTCTCAGATATTTTAAGCTCTTTACGAAATGACTCTCTGCGCTGTTCAGCATTCGGGGGTTTACGGCGATTTAAATCAATACCTGGTGGTAACGCCACCAACCTTGCGATTGGCGTATGGTAATGTTTTTTAAATAATTCCGTTTGCACATCTGAAATCATCAAGCAAACGGTTTCACTACTTATCCCAAAAACTGACTCTTCCACCCCTGCATAAAAACGGTAGCGTGGATTCAATTTCTTTAAGAAAGATGTCTCAGTAAAGCGATCCATATAACAAGGGTCAGCCGCATAATACACATCCAGCCCAGGCATTTTATTAAAACCAATAACAACGTCGTATTGTTCTTGTTTAAGCTTTTCAGCGAATTGGCGATGAAAATCAGCTACTTTGGCGTGATTACTCCAGCCTTTAGAAGGCAATATACTGACCTTAAATTCAGCCTCCAAATCACCTTGCCATTCCATGATATAGACATCCACCGAATGGCCTTTTTCGATGCATATTTTAGCAATGCGCATAAAATCACGCGCCAAACCACCGTATGGGAAATACTTGTAAAGTGCAAAAGCTAAACGCATAAAAAGCTGATCGAATATGGACAATTTAATAATAAAATTATTTTACCCTTAATCAGCCCGCCAATACCCTAACTATGCGTTAAAATATTGAATTGTTAAGCACAGCGACTAAACCGTGAGTAAACAAACCAAACAAAACGCTTCAAACAACACAGAGACCAGCCTTCAAATTTATTTAAGGTTGATGGAATATGTGTTGCCCTATTGGAAACCTTTTGCCATTAGCCTTATCGGTTTTTTAATTTTTGCCGCAACTCAACCCGCTCTCGCCGCTTTAATGGAGTATTTGGTTGACTCATTACAAGCTGAGCAAAGAACAGAAATTTACTGGGTTCCCTTAGCCACTATCGGTATTGTTTTTTTTAGAGGTATTGGTTCCTTTCTTGGTAGTTATTACATTGCAAAAGTTGCTAATAACGTTGTACATAACTTGCGATGTGAAATATTCAACAAATACACCGCGCTACCCAATGCTTACTTTGACAACCAAAACTCCGGACACCTGCTTTCACGTGTCACCTACAACGTCCAACAGGTAACCGCTGCCGCAACGGATGCTGTTAAAGTCGTTGTAAGAGAGGGCCTTACTGTTATTGGCCTACTCGGTTATTTGCTGTACATGAACTGGGCCTTATCACTGGTGTTTTTCGCCATAGCACCGATTATAGGTTTACTTGTCAGTTATGCCGGCAAACGCTTTAAAGCCATCAGTAAACGCATCCAAACTTCCATGGGGGACATCACTCACGTCTCATCTGAACTCATTAACAACTACCGTGTCGTACGTAGTTTTGGTGGCGAGGAGTATGAAAAAGGTCGTTTCAAAAAAGCCAGTTTTTCTAACTTCAAACAAGCCATGAAGATGGTTCAAACAGGTGCTATTAACACACCAATATTGCAACTGATTGTCTCCTCAGCCCTGGCATTGATGATTTACTTAGCCTTGCTATTAATGACTGACGCATCGCCTGGAGAATTTGTTGCGTACATTACCGCCGCCGGTTTAATGCCCAAACCCATTCGACAATTAAGTGAAGTTAACGCCAATATTCAAAAAGGCATTGCAGGCGCAGAAAGTATTTTCGAAGTGCTCGACACGGATACTGAAGAAGATTTAGGCAGCCACACAGCGGATCAAGTGAAAGGCCATATCCAAATCAAAAACATGAGCTTCACATATCCAGGGACAACCAAAGCCGTCCTAAAAGACATAAATATCGATATGAAGCCTGGCATGATGATAGCGTTAGTTGGGCAATCGGGTAGTGGAAAAACAACCTTGGCCAACCTTATTCCGCGTTTTTATAATCACCAACGAGGAGAGATTCTTCTGGATGGTGTTGATGTAAACGATTACACATTGAAAAACTTGCGACAGCATATTTCACTTGTTACGCAGAATGTCACCTTATTTAATGACAGCGTAGCTAATAACATTGCCTACGGCACGCTAAAAAACACCCCATTGGAGGACATTAAAAAAGCCGCAAGGGATGCTAATGCTTACGAATTTATTGAACAAATGGCTGATGGCTGGAATACAACCGTAGGAGAAAACGGTGTAAAACTTTCTGGCGGCCAAAGGCAACGTATCGCCATTGCTCGTGCCTTGTTAAAAAACGCCCCTATATTAATTCTTGATGAGGCCACCTCTGCGCTTGATACCGAATCTGAACGAAACATACAAGCCGCTTTAGATGCCGCTATGAAAGACCGAACAACGCTAGTTATTGCCCATCGTTTATCAACCATAGAAAAAGCT
>JBDOOJ010000012.1:0-3915 GCA_039830885.1 Cycloclasticus sp. | reverse complement strand
TGATTAAAGAAAAAAAGCTAAAGGTGCAGGCACAAATCCAAAAAGAGCAGGTGCGCGTCACGGGTAAAAAGCGTGATGACCTTCAATCCGTAATGGCGATGTTAAGAGCCGAAAGTTTAGGCTTGCCCTTACAGTTTAAGAATTTCCGAGATTAAAAAGACGGCCACTATTTAAGCGGCAAAACTTTGCCGAATAAGAGTTAAAACCAGCATATTAGCCGACTTTATATTATCTAAGTAGTTGTTTATATTGCCAATGAGTGTTTCGGCGCAGCAATTGCAATCTTCTAATTATCAATTAAAGATAAGGACGGGATGCAATGCGAATTTTATCAGTATTTAATGTAACGCTCTTAATGCTACTGGTGTCGCTGGTGATTTTAATATCGCCCAGCCACTTGTTCGCGTTGATTAATATCCCTGGTTTATTGGTCGTTTTAGGCGGCACGTTGTGCGCATTAGTACCGTACCGCTCATCTCAACTTCGTTTGCTTGAGCAAGAGATTAAGTTGGCGCAACAACCTGTTTTATTGAAAGGCGTGCAATTGATTCTTGACCGCTGTTCGGCAGATGATGTGGCCAATATTTTACGAAAAGAGCGCGCCCGTTTACTGCGTCCAAATCAAGAAAAGTCACAAATGTTACGCTTAATGTCGGGCTATGCGCCTGCATTTGGTATGTTGGGCACCCTGCTAGGTATGATTTATATGCTCTATGGCTTGGGCGAAGTGGGGCTAGAACAAGTGGGTACGACGATGGGGTTTGCATTATTAACCACGCTGTATGGATTGGTTGTGGCCAATTTGGTGTGTAAACCACTGGCAATTAAGCTTGAAAAAAGAACAGCGGAGCACGCCGCGCATTTAAATACATTATTAGAAGGCTTGGCGATGATGCATGAGAAAACGTATCCAATGGTTATTCGCGACATGTTAGAAGCACACGGTATTCCTGCTGCAACACCACCTGCACCGGGCAAGCGCGTAAAAGGCAGGTTGTCTAAATTGTTACCCTTAGTGGCCGCTCATGTCGATTGAGCGACGATCAAATTCTGATGTGGCAGATGAAACGCCACGTGAGGATGAGCATGATACGTGGGCGATCAGTTATATTGATTTGCTGTTATTGATGGTGACGCTGTTTATTTTATTACTCAGCTACCAACAGCAAACGATTAAACAGACGGCGGTTGAGCAGGAGAAATATCAGCTCGCTAGCGCAAAAAACAGCCCATTAATCGCGCCTTCCTAGATCAATTTTACATGACTCATTTAAAAGACAGTGTGAGCGTTAAAGATTCTATAAATTCTATAAAGCTGGCAATAAGTGACAGTATCCTGTTTTTCCCAGCCGATGCTGCGTTAAGTCGTTCAGGTGAGTAAGTGCTTGAGGAATTGGCGGTGATGTTAAAGCAACGTCCTTGGTATATTTTGGTGGAAGGGCATGCCGATAATCAGTCAATATCGACCCCCCCGTTATTTATCGAATTGGGAGTTGTCGTCGGCCAGAGCCACCAGTGTGACGCGGTATTTAATTGGGCCGGGCATCGCGCCTCAATGTTTGAGTGCCATTGGTGGTTACGCCGACACAAGGCCGCTGACGGGTAATGATACTGAACAAGGGCGCAGTAAAAACAGGCGGGTGGCGTTGGTATTACGGGCGCAGGATTGACAGCTGTTTCATTTGGTGGTCTTCACCTAATTGGATGGTAATGTCGGCGCGAGTGGGTAGGTCTTCAAGCTGAAACCGGGTTAATCGTTCGTAATGTGAAATAAAGCGTTTCAACGTTTTTTCTGCTGTCATCAGGTGTTGTTCGTGCTGATGTTTATTGGCCAGCTTCTGTTCTTGCAAGCCGCGCCATTTTAAAACGCAATCGACGTTGGGTATTTGCAAAAATATTAGGCAATCAAGCAAGTCAAACAGGGTTTTGTAATCCGATTTAAGGTGTTCGTTAACGATGTGCCGCCAAATACCTTGAGAATCTTCGTCTTGTTCTAAAGAGTTAACGTGTTGAATTAAAGCGCTTTCAGTTTGCGCTTGAGCGCCAACACACCAGCCTTCGAAAATTAAAATATCGACAGGGCCGTTACATGTTTTCCAGTTGCTTTTAGGCAAGGGCTCGTCATTGCCTTTGTCGAAAATTGGATAAAGAAGTTGCTCACCTTTTTTTAGTGCGCTGGTTTGTTTGATTAGTTCAATACCTTGCGACGTGTCGTGTGTGCCGGGTACGCCGCGGGTCATAAATAGTGGGTGTAGATCAACGGACATTTGTTGGCGTTGTTGCCGTGTTTTATAAATATCGTCAATCGATAAAATAGCAGTCGTTAGTCCAAAGCCTTGTTCCAAAACATCGGCGACGAGTTGCGATAAAGTGGACTTGCCGCTACCTTGGGCGCCGTTTATGCCCACCACGAGCGTGTGTTGTGACTGCGATTTTTTTTCATTAATCCACGCCGCGAAGGGGATGTAAAACGATTCCAAATACGGCAACAGGGCATTGTCGATGCCTAATGCTTGCAGGCGCTGTTGAAAGCTGGCGCTGAGTGTTTTATGAAGCTTATCAATCGCTTCACGGGTTAAATTTAAATCGGCTTTTGGCCAAAGGGGCTGCATGACGTTAACTTAGCCTAAAGCTGTTACGGTAATGTGTCGATGCTGTGGCTGCAAACGGTGCTCCCACAAAAATACACCTTGCCATGTGCCCAGCGCAAGTCGCCCGTTTGTAATGGGAATGGATAGGTTTGGGTTGGTGAGTATGGTTCGAATATGTGCGGGCATATCGTCGATGCCTTCAAGTGTGTGTATAAAACGCGGGTCGCCATCAACCACAAGGCCGTCCATATAAACCCCAAGGTCGCGTAGCACGTCGGGGTCAGCATTTTCACAAATAATTAGCGAGGCGCTGGTGTGGTGGGTGAAGATTTGGCAGATACCGGTGCTGATGTTGCTGGACTCGATCAACCGGGCTATTTGCTCGGTAATTTCTACGGTACCACGGCCGCTCGTGGATACGCTGAAAGAGTGTTGCGAGACCATGCTTAAATAAGGCTGAACCCTAAACCAATGAGGCCGCCGAACACGCCACCCCAGACCACGAGCCAACCTAAGTGTTCTTTAATCATGCGTTGAATGATGTTTTTGACCATGTCGGGTGTCAATTCATCAAGTCGTTTTTCGACTATCTCTTCAATGTCATTAACTAAGTCACCACTGATTTGGTGCGCGTTAATTCCCTCGTGGAGAGCCTCTATAAAGGCATCGCTTTCGGTCATTTCTACCAATGTGTGCCGGATTTTTTTACAGAAAGGTTCTTTTAATGGTTCCAATGCTTCAACGCCACCGACCATTGCCAACATGCTGCCAAATGACGATTCAGAAATGGCTTCAACCAAGCCTTGGAATAACTTGTCGTAATCAAGGCGGTCTAAAAGCGGCTCTACGTTGAATAGTTGTTGCGCTGAATCTTCTTCACGCTGTAAAAATCGTTCTATGTTTTCTTGAGTAAAAAACTGCCGCATGATGAGGTCTTGGATGCCGCGTTTAAATTCTTCAAAATGAGCAGGGATAACGCCAGAGCCGTATAAAAAAGGTACTCGCTCGAACAGCATATGAATGGCTATCCAGTTTGTTATTGCGCCAGATAAGGCAAAAACACCGATGGCTCTTACGTTGTCAACGTATTGCGGAACAAAGAAACTTGCGCCAATAATGCCAATAGCGACAAGGTTTGTTAATAGGCTTTTATTCATAATAATAAAATAATTCAGTTAGACGAACAGATAACGGCCACCAGTAGCGACGACTATAACGGTTAAACCGAGGATTAAATTGATGCCGATTAGCATTCTGATGTGGGCTAAATTTTTGCCCGCTGTTTCCCAATCGTGTTCTAGCACCGCTTGAGTCAAACGACGTC
>JBDOOJ010000108.1:0-13722 GCA_039830885.1 Cycloclasticus sp. | reverse complement strand
TCGCAACAACCGACCCGCAAAAAATGCCGGTGACCGTTCTGTCGCGTTGCTTACAATTTAATTTAAAACGCTTGTTGCCGAATCAAATAGAAGGCCAGTTAAAACTGATTTTAGAAAGCGAAGGCATAGAGTATCAATCGCAGGCTACTGAACTATTAGCGCGTGCAGCAGATGGCAGCATGCGCGACGGGTTGAGCTTGTTAGATCAGGCGATTGTGCACGGTAATGGCGCGTTGAACGAAACCGACGTTATCGATATGTTGGGCAGCGTTGCCAGAGAGCCAGTGCTGGATTTATTAAACGCATTGTTAACAAAGCAAGGTTCAGAGGTGCTTGAAAGCATTCAAAAACTCGATGAGTTCGCGCCTGACTACGCCGAAGTTTTACAGTCGTTATTGTCGTATTTACATCAAATTGCTGTCTGCCAAATAGCGGGAATGAGCAGTGACGAAGCGTCGCTGACAACATTGGCCGAACAGTTAAGCAAAGAAGATGTTCAACTGTATTATCAAATCGCATTGATTGGACAAAAGGACTTGCCGCTTGCGCCAACGCCCAAGGTAGGGTTTGAAATGGTACTGTTACGCATGTTGGCCTTTGCGCCCGTAGACATGAGTGGAGCAAATTCAGTTCAAGCTCCAAAGCCGGTGAGTCAGCCAGTTCAAAAACCAGTGGTAATAGCGCCACAGCCAGAAGCCACCGTCGCGCCAACAGCAGTAGTGGCAGCACCGCGAAAAGCGCCGAAACTGACTGTCCCTGAAAAAAAAACACTTGAAAATAGTGAGCAGGTGAAACCCAAGCCTGTTGTTGCAGTAAAAGAGGAAACAGCACAACCATTACCTAAGCCAGCCGCCGTGGTTAGCGAAACGGTAAGTCGCTCTGATAACAAGGTTGTTTGGCACGAGTTGGTGCCGACATTAGGCTTGGATCCGATGACACTTCAACTCGCCAATAACGCAACCTTAGTAACGTTAACGGAACATGAGTGTGAACTGATGCTAATAAGCGGCCATGTTTCGTTAAACAAAAAATCAGAACAACACTTAAAAAAGGCGTTATCTGATTACTTTGGCCGACGTTTGGAGTTGAAACTGATAGAAGGCGCTAAAGGCATTGTAACGCCCAATAGTATCGCCAATGATAAAGTAGCGGACAGGCAGCGGTTGGCGGAACAAGAAGTGATGAATAACCCAATGGTAAAGCAGATAATTGAGGTGTTTAACGCTAAAATTATAGATGGCTCGATTAAACCAATAGATTAATAACGAAGACAGTACGGAGAAAGAATGAAGAACCAATTAGGCGATTTAATGCAGCAAGCGCAAAAGATGCAAGAGAAAATGCAAGAAGCGCAATCGAAACTAGCAGAGCTTGAAGTCACAGGCGAGTCGGGTGCGGGTTTGGTTAAAATTGTATTAACCGGTAAACACGAGGCGCGTCGCTTATCGATTGACCCAAGCTTAATCGCAGACAATGACCAAGAAATGCTGGAAGACCTTATCGTATCAGCCATTAACGATGCGGTACGTAAAGTAGAAACTGAAAGCAAAGAGAGTATGGCGAATATGACTGCTGGTATTCCGTTGCCTCCAGGCTTTAAGTTACCCTTTTAAGATGCAATCAGAACCGGTTCTTCAAGATTTAATACAAGCGTTACGCTGTTTACCGGGCGTGGGTCAAAAATCGGCTCAGCGCATGACATTTCATTTATTGGAGCGGGACCGCCAAGGCGCCTTTAAATTGGCGCAAAGCTTAGCCGAAGCGGTGGATAAAATCGGTCATTGCCAAACGTGTCAAACGTTAAGCTCATCGGACGTGTGCGGCTTGTGTTCAGATCAACGCCGTGATCAACAGCTGCTCTGTGTCGTCGAAACGCCGGCTGACGTAATGGCCATTGAAAGTGCGACTTCATTTAAGGGTGTGTACTTTGTGCTGAACGGACGTTTGTCGCCATTAGACGGGCTCGGGCCTGCGGAAATTGGTTTGGACAAACTAGCGGACAGAATAAAAAAAGGAACGATTAAGGAAATTATTTTAGCCACCAATCCAACCGTTGAAGGTGAGGCCACGGCGCATTACATCAGCGAAATGGCAAAGAAACATCAAGTTGTCGCCACGCGTATTGCCCATGGTGTGCCGTTCGGTGGTGAATTGGAATACATTGATAGCGGCACCTTGTCGCACGCATTCAGTGGTCGTAGCGAAGTATAGGAGCGAATAAATGAGTGATTGTTTGTTTTGTAAAATGGTGAACGGTGATATTACGCCGGATATAGTGTACGAAAACGAAGCCGTTCTAGCGTTTAGAGACATCAACCCACGCGCACCAACACATGTGCTGGTTATTCCTAAAAAGCACATCCCCACCTTGGCTGATTTGGCTGATGACGATACCCAGTTAATGGGTGAAATTATGCAAGCCGCTAAAAAAATAGCTGAGCAAGAAGGCATTGCCGACTCGGGCTATAGAACGGTATTTAATTGTAAACAAGATGCAGGGCAAGAGGTGTATCACATCCATTTGCATGTATTGGGTGGTCGCCCAATGCAGTGGCCACCCGGCTAGTCAGATAGTTTGTCTCTCAACTTCAAATAGCGTAAGTAACGCTGTTTTGAAATGCTGCCACTGGCCACGCTGTCTTTTACCGCGCACTTAGGTTCTTTTACGTGCAGACAATTATTGTATTTACACTGATCGGCGGCATTGTTTATTTCTCGAAACCCAAACGCTAAGTTTTGTTCTGTGATGTGAGCCAGTCCGAAAATATTTACCCCCGGACTGTCTATAATTTCACCGCCTTCAGGCAGTTTATATAAAGTGGAGGCGGTGGTAGTGTGTTTGCCTAAGCCTGATGCTGTGGATAGCGTTTTAGTCTGCAATTCCAAATCGGGTAACAAGGCATTGGTAATCGTTGATTTACCGACGCCAGATTGCCCGACTAACAGGCTGGTTTTATCTCGCAGGTGTTTGCGTAAATCGTCTAAGCCCGTTTTATCTGAGGCGCTCACTTCAACCACCTCGTAGTCTAAATTTTTATATACCAATACGAGTTCATCGATGCTTTTTCTGGATTCATCATCCAGTAAGTCAATTTTGTTTAAGACGATTAACGGCGCAATATTTTGAAACTCACAAACAATCAGGTATTGGTCGAGCAGCAAGGGGTCTATGTTAGGTTTAACCGCAAGAATAACGACAATTTGGTGCAGGTTGGCGGCGACAGGCCGCGTTTGGCCATTTTTTGACGGTCTAGAAAGGATAGAGTCCCGTTCGAGTATCTTTTCAACACGGCCGGCATCGTGCTCGGTTCTCATCCATTCAACGTAGTCGCCAACGGCAGGTTGTTCTAATTGAGTACGTTTTTTACAGCGGGCGGTGTTCCCCTCGCTGTCTTCAACAATAAGTGCTTTACCTAAATGGGCAACAATGCGCCCTTTTAAAAGCGGGGGGGGATCTTGTTTAGAGGCGTTCAAATCTATTTAAATTTATAGTAACCGTGGTTTAAATAGGCCACGACATCGGCAATATCGTCATCAAACCATTGCGTACCTAAAGAAAAGTCACAACGTTTGACTCGAGCGTTTAAGGCCGCAAGATCGTGAACCTTGCTTGTCTTTGATGTGTACATATTACTGGTGTGGCAGGCCAAACAATTATTGGTATGTAACGTTCGGCCATTATCCAAATCAGCGGCTTGGCTGTTAAACGTCATAATGATTAGGCTAACAGCAAAAATAAGAAACGTTTTCATATTCGACCTTTGTGGTTATGGAGAAATTAGGCTTTTCAAGTGATCAATTCTCACGCCAGCCGGTGGGTGGCTGTGATGAAAGCTTGAATAAAGAGGGTCCGGCGTTAAGGTACTGGCGTTTTCTCGGTACAACTTAACCAGTGCTTGAATCAAGTACTCTGGTTTAGCCATGGTGCTCGCAAATTCATCGGCTTCAAATTCAAATTTACGTTGAAAACGGCTGCTAATAGGCTGTATAAAAGTCGTAAAAATAGGCAGCACCAAAATGAACAGTAAGAGGGCAATGGCGTCATTAATTTGTACCATGCCAAGGCCATCAAAAAACCAGTTTTCTTGTTTTAACCAACCGAGTAGCGCAAAGCCAGCAAGCGTTACAAAGGTTGAAACAACCATGTGTTTGGTAATGTGCTTACACTTGAAATGGCCAAGCTCGTGCGCTAGCACGGCTTCAATTTCATCGGTGTTGAGTGATTCAATCAAAGTATCGTAAAACACGATACGTTTGTTATTACCAATGCCAGTGAAGTACGCGTTACCGTGACCTGAGCGTTTTGAACCGTCCATCACATAAATGCCCTTGCTGTTAAAACCGCAGCGCTCAAACAATTGTTGAATGCGAGACTTCAAGGCATCATCTTCAAGCGGCGTGAATGTATTAAACAACGGTGCGATAAAAGTGGGCACCAACCACGTCATAAAAAAGGTAAAACTAATCGTCAGTAGCCACGCGTAAACCCACCAATAGTCACCCATTTGACCCATGACGGTAAGTAGGCCATACAACAAAGGTGTGCCAATAATAAGCATCAGTGCAATTTGCAAGAACTGATCTTTGATGAATTGCCCAGCAGTGGTTCGATTAAAGCCGAATTTTTGTTCTATTTTGAATGTTTGATAAATGTCGACGGGAAGCTCTATAACATGCGACAAAATAAACACAGACATGATTAAAGCAACGCCAGACCATATATCGTGCGGGATGTATGCTTGCGTGATGGATAACAAGATATTAATAACGCCGCCAAGTGTTAGTATGACTAAAACGCCGCTACCAATAATGGTGCTTAAGGTCGCCATTCGGGTTTTGGCTAAGGTGTAATCAGCTGCTTTTTGATGTGAGGCAAGGTCGATTTTTCCTTCAAAGTCTTTCGGTACGCTATCTCGGTGCAAGATGATGTGAACCATTTGGCGACGATTGAGCCAAAGCTTTAACAACATGGAGCTGGCTAAAAAAAATAAAAATATAATGCTAAATTCGTTCATAATTTCTTTAAAATATAACGCTTGTTAATAATCATTAAGCCACAAAAGGTAGTTAAATGTCTCAAGATAAACAAAATTTAATATGGATAGACCTTGAAATGACGGGGCTTGAACCTGCAACAGATTCTATCATTGAAATAGCCACGATTGTGACCGATAAGGAACTGAATGTGTTGGCTGAAGGGCCTGTGTTGGCGGTACGGCAATCTAAGGAAACCATGGATGCGATGGATGACTGGAATCAACACCATCATGGGCAATCGGGTTTGATTGAACGCGTACTAAATAGTCCGTTAAGCGAAAGCGATGTGGAAAATGAAACCATTGAGTTTCTAGAGCAATGGGTGCAAAAAGGGGCGTCGCCTATGTGCGGAAACAGCATCTGCCAAGACAGGCGTTTTATGGTGAACTATATGCCCAAGCTTGAAGAGTATTTCCATTATAGAAATCTGGATGTCAGCACACTTAAAGAGTTAGCAAGCCGTTGGGCGCCAGACATTATGAAAGGCTTTAAGAAAAAAGCGACACATCAGGCGTTAGACGATGTGATCGAATCGATAGAAGAGCTTAAATACTACCGGAAAACCTTCCTTAAATTCTAATGCGTTGACTCAGCCTTGTAGCCCATGCGGATACCGCCCCAATGTTGGCCGTTAACGTAAATAGGCACAGAGAAATCGTGAAATACCTCGCCGGTATCGCGTTTATACGTTTGCAATAAGAAATCTTGCGTATGCGAACCACAGCGAATGCCCGTTGGGTCTTGGAATAATCGTTTGCTTCGGCTATTCACCAAATCGGTTTGATAATCACCAACGGGTGGTTTAGCAAAAACATTGTTGTGAGTTGGCACGTAACCGTTTGGATCGGTACAAATCGCGTAAGCAAGCCCTTCGGTGTTTTGAAGAAATTTTTCTTGAATTAACGGCAAGCTGGCATCGCAAAAATCGTCATATCGCGTTTTGAATTTTTGTGGGTCAGTACCTGCAACTGGCTTGTAGTCGCGATCGAAAAGGGAGTTTTCTGGGATGACGTTGTTTTTAATAGATGCTTCAAACATATCTTGTATTTCTAACGCCATTTTCATACCGGCTAATTTAACAACGTCGTGAACCGTGCCTAGATTAAAGATAGATAAGTCGTTATAGATGGTTTCAGAAATCGCAGCTAACTTCATTGCTTGCTCAGATGCCGTGACGGAGTCTTTTTCGGGTTGCCCAAGCTCTTGTCGCACTTGCTCAATAGAATTTGATATTTCGGACGTAGCCAAAACGTGCTCTTCAATCATGCCTTGAATGTCACGCGCTTGATTTTCTGAAACAGTCGCTTCAGCGTTAATAGTCGTTAGAGCTTTACCAATCAATTCAGTTGTTTCAACCACGTCTGTGACATCAATTTCCAGCTTTTCCATAATTTTCACGGCAGTGACGGTTTCTGAACTAATCTCCTTCAACATTTTGCCAATGTCACTGGTTGCAGTCGCAGTTTTGTTGGCCAGTTCACGTACTTCGTCGGCTACCACAGCAAAACCACGGCCGTGTTCGCACGCACGCGCCGCTTCAATAGCGGCATTTAATGCGAGTAGGTTGGTTTGTTCTGCAACGCTGTTAATCACTTCGGTAATGGACTGAATTTGTTCAGACTTTTGTTTTAGATTGTGAATTGACTGCGAGGTGGTTTGTACTTGCTCATTAACGCTATGGATTGTTGTTATAGCGTTATTAACGGCTTGTTCGCCTTCGTTACAAGAGGCACTTGTTCTTGATGCGGCTTCAACGGCTTCGAGTAGCATATTGGCAACTTGGCTCGTTGATTGGGATATTTCTTCTGCAGCGCTGGATATTTGTGTCGCCTTGTCTGCCTGGCTTTGAATAGTTTTATTTAAACCGTCTACAAAACCAGATACTTCGGCAGAGCCAATCGCAATGGTGTTGCCGCTGCTACCTAAGCGTTTAGCACGGGCATAAAAATCACCCACGTAATCGTTAATGGCTTTATCTAATGCTTTGATTAAGCCATTTTTTGTAATCTTTTCAGCTTCATCTTTAGGGACTCTTTTATTATTGGATAATGCGTACGTAATGAAACCAAGCGACCTGAAGGTTGGGCGTAAAAACAAAACAAACAAAACAAGCAAGGTGGCGGCAACAGAAATGATGGCTGTGGAAATAGCAGATATTAAGTGGCTGGTGCTAGCAGGGGTGAAATAACCAATAAACACGCCGGTTAAAATACCGATGGCTAAGCTAATAATGAACAGGGGCACTAAGCTTTTAATGGAATAGTCGCTTTTTTTCTTAGACATAGAAATTAATTTATAGTTGTTGTGTGCTTATTAACGGTAAGTGTAGTTTCAACTTTAGTTTTTTATACGGTTATTTATGAATTTTGTTGCGTGATAGCCCATAGTACATGTTCGCGTATTACTGAGTTTTTGTGGTCTTTACGAGTATTTAGCGAGGCTAAGACAGTCTCATCTTTCGGTGCATTGCCTAACGCAATGGCAATGTTTCTAATCCAACTTTCATAACCAATTCGGCGAATGGCGGAGCCCTCTGTTTTCTTAAGAAACGTGTCTTCGTCCCAGTTAAAAATATCGAGTAAATCGATGGTGTCTAAATCGTGGCGTGGCATAAAATCGCCTTCATCGGTGAGGCTAGCAAATCGGTTCCACGGGCACACTTGTTGGCAGTCATCACACCCGTAAATGCGATTCCCCATCAGGGGGCGGAACTCCTCGGGGATTGAGCCGTGTAATTCGATGGTGAGATAAGAAATGCAACGTCTCGCATCAACGGTATAAGGCGCAATAATCGCTTGCGTTGGGCAAATATCAATGCAGTCGGTGCAACGACCGCAGTGTTCTTCGGCGGGGGTATCAATAGGTAGCGGTAGATCAACATACAATTCACCAAGAAAGAACCAAGACCCCGCTTCTTTGTTTAACACATTGCTGTGTTTGCCAATCCAGCCCAAGCCGGCTTTTTCAGCCAGCGCTTTCTCCATAACCGGCGCACTATCAACAAAGGCACGGTATCCAAAAACACCACTTTTTTGTTCGATTAAGTCAGCCAGTTTTTGTAATTTTTTGCGAATCACTTTGTGGTAATCGCGGCCCAAGGCATAGCGCGAAATATACGCACGAACAGGGTCGTCCATCAATTCATCCGTGCGCTGCATCGGTTCGGGCAGGTAATCCATGCGGCAGGAAATAACACGAACCGTTCCCTCGTGTAACTCAGCGGGGCGAGTCCGTTTACTGCCGTGTTTTTGCATGTAGTGCATCTCACCGTGCAATCCCGCATCTAGCCAATTATTGAGCTGTTTTTCGGCATCAGACAGTTGGGTATCGGTAATCCCCACTTGCTGAAAGCCGAGTGACAGGCCAAGCGCTTTAATATCGTTGGCTAGTTGTTGGAAGTCGATGTTGTTCTCGCTCATCTGCGGTAGGATACATTGAATTCAATTATCAATAAATTGTTGATGCAATATGCCTGACTTGATACGCCCCAATGTTGTTCCCATGTCATTCAAAAAAATGATAAAAAATGTCAGCCGACGTAATAAAGGCGCGCATAAAGGTGACTTTGGCCACACGCTATTAATCGGCAGTAATACGGGCTTTAGCGGCGCCATTCGGTTGTCAGCAGAAGCGGCGCTGCGCGTTGGCAGTGGCCTTGTCAGTGTGGCAACTCGGCAAGAGCATGTGGCGGCCATGGCGATGTCTCGTCCAGAATTGATGTGTCACGGTGTTGATAAGCCGCTGCAAATAAAAAAATTAATCAAGCAAAGTAACGCGATTGCGCTAGGGCCGGGGTTGGGGCAAGACGATTGGGCGATGCGATTATTTGAAACGACATTAGAATTCCGTAAACCGATGGTGTTGGACGCCGATGCGCTTAATGTGTTGGCAAAAACACCCCGTAAGAATAAGCAGTGGATATTAACGCCGCACGTTGGTGAAGCGGCCCGCTTGTTACATTGCGCAACGGCCGACATTCAACAAAATCGCGCGGCGGCGATAACACAATTACAGCAACAGTACGGTGGTGTGATTGTTTTAAAAGGTGCGGGTAGTTTGGTGTTTGACGGCGGTGAAGATATATTTATTTGCAACGCCGGTAATCCGGGCATGGCTTCAGGTGGCATGTGGGATGTGTTGACAGGCGTTATTGCTGGATTAATAGCGCAGGGTTTAAGCCTTATCGATGCGGCAAAATTAGGCGTGATGATTCATGCCATGGCGGGCGATTGTGCAGCTAAGAAGGGCGAAAAAGGCCTGATAGCCAGCGATTTAATGCAGCCGATTCGCGAGTTAATTAATGATCATTAAAGACGAGCAGGCGATGTTAGCGGCAGGGAAAGAGCTTGTTGCTCAACTATCTCCGGGTATGTTAGTTTTTTTGCAAGGCGACTTGGGGGCAGGTAAAACAACCTTGGTTCGTGGTGTATTAAATGCCATGGGGCACAAGGGGTCGGTTAAAAGCCCCACGTATAATTTAGTGGAGCCTTATACGATTAACGGGCAAACAGTTTTTCATTTTGATTTGTATCGGCTGATGGATGCTGAAGAATTGGAATACATGGGGATACGTGATTATCTAAATGAGCAATCCATTTGCTTTGTAGAATGGCCAGATAACGGAAAAGGCTTGTTACCAAACCCTGATGTATTGATCGAAATAATAATTAACGGTGATCAGCGAAAATTGTTAATATCTCACCCTAAGACAATAGAAAAGGCATGAGAAGCAATTGCTTATGAAGGTATTCTCTAAACAATATGAGACCTTTGCACGGAAGAAGATTTTGTTTCTAGACAAGGCAAAAATGCGCGGAAAGAGGGAGTTTACTGGAGTAAATGACCGATTGAGCACTTTTTTAACGCCGTATAGGAGCAAAAGAGCTTTCGTGCAAAGGTCTCAATATCGATATTACTTAGCGTTCATGTCAGCTTTTTTGATTCTATTGCTGAGCTTTCCCTCGTTTGCGGCGGTAAAACAAATCGAATCGTTACGATTTTGGACGGCGCCCGATCACACGCGTTTAGTATTAGGAATTACGTCACCGGTTGAACACAAGATTTTTTCGTTAAATAACCCGCCGCGACTCGTCATCGACTTGAAGGACGTCGTTTTGAAGACGTCGATGCCAGCATTTTCTTCAAACCACAAAGTGGTCAGCTTAATGCGACATGCACCGCGCAATAAAAAAGACTTACGCGTGGTGATTGATTTGAAAACCAACGTCAATGCAAAAAGTTTTTTATTAAAACCTAATGCCGATTATGGACACCGTTTAGTGATCGATTTGTACCCCGAATCAAAGCAGGCAAGCAAAAAACCAGCGGTCGTTAAAAAGGCTTCCAATATTGCTCAAAACAGCAAATGGGTGGTGGCGATTGATGCAGGCCATGGTGGTGAAGACCCGGGCGCAAAAGGTTATCGAGGCACGCGTGAAAAGGTGGTGGTGTTGGCGATAGCTAAAAAGTTAGCTGCGTTGGTTAATCAACAACCCAATATGAAAGCCTACTTAGTGCGTTCAGGTGATTACTACATTGGGCTTCGTAAACGCATGGAAAAAGCGCGCAGGGCGAAAGCTGATTTGTTTATTTCAATCCACGCGGATGCATTTAGGGATCAGCGGGCGCGTGGTTCGTCGGTGTATGTTTTATCTAATCGTGGGGCGGGTAGTGAAGCTGCACGATGGTTGGCCGATAGCGCAAACGCGGCCGATTTAGTCGGCGGTGTGAGCTTGGACGATAAGGACGACATGTTGGCCTCGGTGTTGTTGGATTTATCGCAAAATGCTACCGAAGATGCCAGTGCTACTGTGGCCAGCGAAGTGTTAAAGAACTTGAAAAGTGTTGGTCATGTACATAAAAAGCGTGTGCAACGCGCCGGCTTTATGGTGTTGAAATCGCCAGATATCCCTTCAATTTTAATAGAAACGGCGTTTATTTCTAATAGAAAAGAAGAGGCTAATCTTCGTAGTTCACGGCATCAAGGCAAGGTGGCAAAAGCGATCATGCAAGGTGTTAAAGCGTATTTCGCCAATCAGCAGGTGCCGTCTATACCGACATCACGGATAGCTAAATCGACGTATAAAATCAAGAGAGGCGATACTTTATCTGCCATTGCTGTGCGCCATCGCGTTTCCTTATCGTCATTAAAGAAGCTAAATAAAATGCAAACGAGCCGGATTAGAATAGGGCAAGTTATTCGAATACCGAGTTAGTTTTTTTCGATACAATGGCGGGGTAAACTAGCCCCGTGTATCGACATAATCATGCCTATAAAACAACTCCCCCCACAGTTAATTAACCAAATTGCCGCCGGCGAAGTGATAGAGCGCCCAGCGTCAGCGGTTAAAGAGTTAGTTGAGAACTCTCTAGATGCGGGAGCGAAACAAATCCACATAGAAATTGAAGAGGGTGGTTCGCGGCTAATCCGTGTGCGCGATGATGGTTTCGGCATTGAAAAAGCCGATTTAAGTTTGGCGATGTCTCGTCACGCAACCAGTAAAATTGGTTCTTTATTGGATCTTGAATCGGTGCTGAGTTTTGGTTTTAGGGGTGAGGCTTTGCCGAGTATGAGTTCAGTGTCACGCTTAACGCTTTCGTCACGCCAAGAAATGGACAGTGCTGGCTGGATGGTTAAAGCCGATGGCACAGAAGAAGAACTGGATCCGGCGCCAACTTCGCATTCTATTGGAACAACTGTTGAATTACGTGACCTTTTCTACAACACACCGGCGCGCCGAAAGTTTTTAAAAACCGATAAAACAGAGTTTGGCCACATTGAGACGGTGGTTAAACGCATGGCGTTGAGTCGTTTTGATGTCGGCTTTAGCCTTAAACATAATCAGAAACAGGTGGTTGATTTAAAACCCGCCTTAAGCAATGAACAAAAAGATCAGCGCGTAGGCATGCTATGCGGTAAAGGCTTTATTCAAGAATCATTAGAAATTGACGTGATGAACGGAGAGCTCGGACTGCAGGGTTGGGTTGGTTTGCCGACGTATTCACGCTCCCAAGCGGACATGCAGTTTTTTTATGTGAATGGCCGGTTGATTCGGGATAAATTAATTAATCACGCAGTTCGATTGGCTTATCAAGACGTGTTGTTTCATGGTCGTCATCCCGTGTACGTATTGTATTTAACCATCGACCCGACCTTGGTTGATGTGAATGCGCACCCGGCTAAATTGGAAGTGCGTTTTCGTGAAAGTAAAGCGGTGCACGATTTTGTCTATCGGCGTGTTAAGCAAGTGCTTACGGATACGCGGCCATCAGATCACTATGCGATTAAAACGGTTGAGCCGGCATTAACGCACTATCAACCAGCGCAACATGATATGCAGCAAAGTCATTTACCCATGTCGGTTGCAGAATCGTCAGGCCGCTATGCTAGTCAGCCATCATTCGGTGGTTCTCATTCAGCACACACGATGGCTGCTTCATTTCAGCAGGCCAATAATGATGGGGGAGCTATTCCACCGATGGGCTTTGCGATTGCCCATTTGCATAACACGTATATCCTTGCAGAATCCGATAAAGGCTTGGTTTTGGTTGATACGCACGCGGCGCACGAACGCATTGTGTATGAGACATTAAAAACGCAATATGACTCGGGCGATATGCCGTCTCAACCGTTGTTGATACCACAAAAAATTGAATTATCTGATGAAGAGATGTTGTTGTTTGAACAAAATGAGGCCTTGCTCGATGGGCTGGGCATTGAGCTGAGTGCGTCGGGGCCAACCACGTTGCTAGTGCGCTCTATTCCTGTTTTATTGGCACAAGACGATGCAGAAAAACTGGTTCGCGACGTGTTGATTGATTTAGCGAAAACAGGTGAAAGCCGCAGTGTAAAAGATGCGTGTTACACCGTGTTAGGAAATATGGCATGTCACGGTTCTATTCGTGCAAACCGTCGTTTGACCGAGGTGGAAATGAATGTGTTATTGCGCGATATCGAGAAAACGCAAAACAGTGGCCAGTGTAACCACGGGCGTCCAACGTGGGTGCTATTAACGGTGCAACAATTAGACGCGTTGTTTTTAAGAGGTCAATAAAAGGTGTCGGTTTTGCCGCAAACTATTTTACTGATGGGGCCGACGGCCTCGGGCAAAACGGCGCTGGGTATTGAGCTCGCCAAAACGCTGGACGGTGAAATTATCAGTGTGGATTCTGCCTTGGTTTATCGTGGTATGGATATCGGTACAGCTAAACCAGATATGCATGAACGCGATGGCGTTGTACACCATTTAATTGATATTTTAGAACCAACGCAGGCTTTTTCGGCCGGACAGTTCCGCCAACAAGCGTTGTTGTTAATCGACGATATCCTCTCAAGAGGAAAAATGCCCATACTCGTCGGTGGCACTATGTTGTATTTCCATGTGCTCTTAAATGGCATGGCTAGTTTGCCGGATGCGGACGAAACAATACGTCGAGACATTGATCAGCAGGCGCAGCAACAAGGCTGGGGTGCGGTGCATAAACGGTTGCAGGAAGTTGACCCAGTGGCGGCTACGCGTATTCACCCCAATGACTCACAGCGCATACAGCGAGCGTTAGAGGTGTATTTAGTCTCCGGCCGTAGCCAAACGGATTGGATAAAAGATCAAGTGAACGTGGTGTTGCCTTTTAAGCCCATTAAGCTAGTTATAGCGCCCAGTGATAGGGCGATATTGCATGAAAAAA
>JBDOOJ010000044.1:0-3995 GCA_039830885.1 Cycloclasticus sp. | reverse complement strand
GCTCTGCTTCTAATAAATCATCAGGAATCGCCGCACAATTTACAGCGATAAACGCCTGCTCTTCCCTATCACTTCTACGGTGTAATGAGCGCGCAAAAAGCTCTTTACCCACACCCGTTTCACCCAACAACAAAACAGTCACTGGCCCTTGTACCGCTTTGCCTAACAAGGCCAACGCTTCTTTAATGGCCGTTGATGTGCCTATAACTTTGCAATTCTTTTCTTCCTCGTCAATAAGTGACGTTCGTAGCGTCACCACCTCATCGCGCAAATCAAGAATTTGATCGACAATGCTATCTGATTCGTAATATTTTGTGAGCTCTTCTGGGTTCTCCCATTCGGCTACTGGCTTACCTTCACTGACGCATGAATCATGACCACAAGCGCGGCATTCATGCTCAGCAAACAAAATGGATTGGCCCGTATACTCCGAACTGTAGCCACTGGCGTAGCCTATTTCCATCCAACAAACTGATTCTTTAGAGGGGCCGAAGGCTTTTACGTGCTCTTCACTTTCGTAAGAACTGCCCCACAGCAGCTTCATATGGAAATGCTTTTTCTTCAAATCCATTTCAAACTTAAGCGGCGTAACGCGTACAAAACCTTCTAGTTGGTGTAACTGTGGCCCTACAAAAAACTGTTCCTCATCGCTGGCGTCAGGGCGCAGCTGAATCGCTAATTTTGCATCTGCAACACCTGCGTGAAACCCCGTGCGCATAATAATGCCTTTGGCACGCTCAATACCCACCGTTTCAATCAGCTCTTTACGTAAAGAACCCATCGCCTCACTGTGCATCAGCAACATACGTTGCTCGCCTAACCAAACATGTCCCGTTTCGAAAGAGAACCGAATACGTTGTTTTAAGTCATCGATTGAAGGTGTTATAAATTCAGCGTTGCTCATCATTCACCGTTACTGAGTAGTTGTTAACCCTAGCCTACACCTATAATTTAATCATTTCATAAAATTTTTAAATTTTCACGAAATGATTAAATTAGCTAAACCAATCATCTAGTTCAGTTCCGTTTAGTTCTTTAATCGCGTATTCATTAAAATCTTTGTACACATTCCAATCGTGTATTTTTTGTGGGGCTGATTCTTTGGTCTCTTCATTCGTTAATTGTTGCTCATATTTTTTCAGCATCGCATCACTGTAGACATTACATTGTTGAAGAAACTCAGTAATAATTTGTTTTTTATTGGCTAACGTAATTGTGCTTTCAGTCATCATTCTTTCTCTTTAGGTTGACGGTGTTTTTGTTTAGCGATATGGTCAATAAAAATTAAATCATAACGTCTGTATGAAGAAAAAAATCATCATTGCCATTACCGGTGCTACCGGTGCTATTTACGGTACTCGTTTGCTGGAAATTCTGCAAACGGTCGATGACGTTGAAAGCCACTTAATTCTTTCCAGCGCAGGCGCATTAACAGCGCAATATGAACTGGATATGGATAAACAATCCATCGCCTCGCTGGCTGATGTTGTGCATAACCCAAAGGACATTGGCGCTACGTTATCGAGTGGTTCGTTTATCACCCACGGCATGGTCATTGCACCTTGTTCCATGAAAACACTGGGCTGCATTGCAAACGGCATTGCTGATAACTTAGTCTCAAGAGCTGCTGATGTAATTTTAAAAGAACGCCGCAAGCTGATTTTAATGGTACGAGAAACGCCATTAAATTTGGTACATTTACGCAATATGACGACCTTGTCTGAAATGGGAGCGGTTATCGCTCCGCCCGTCCCAGCGTTTTATACCAAACCCAATTCGATTGACGACATTGTTAACCACAGTGTGGGTAGAATTTTAGATACCTTAGACATTGCTGATACGGATCATGTCAAACGCTGGCAGGGCATTAAAGCCAAATGAAGCGGAAAAGTTTTCCAGCTTCAATAAAACTTACGACTGCAAGGATGCAGGAGCTAGAGCAAAGCATGGAGCAATTGCCGCTGCCCTTTGGGTGAAAAAACAACTGATAGGACTTAAACACGTGATAACTAGAAGAACTTTTATCAAATCAACGCTAGCGGCTAACATCGCGTTAGTCGCCCCCGCTACGCTTGCACTAACTGCAATTAAAAGCACGCAAGCTGAACAAGCCTTGCTGATATTTGCTGATGAAAAATCACCTAATGCTGGCTTATTTGCGGAACAATTCAGCGAATCAAAATTTAACGAATCACAATCCAATATCAATCTTGATATTGGATTGCACTTTGATACCTTCAACACCTTTTGCAACGAAAATAGTGGTGGCTGGGTTAGCGGCATAACACGTGATTCTGACTTTTTTGTTTTACAACAACTGGCAGCACAACACGGCTATTACACGGCCTACTCTGCTACCCATACTTCAGCAGCTGGCGCACTGACACACCGAGTAACGAGCAATGCCGACAAAGCACCGCTGGTTGCGCAAGCTCTCGCTAATGCTGGGGCCAAGTGGCCCATTTGGCTGGCCGAAAACTTGGCTATTTTGCAAAACAAAACAGTTACTAACAGCACTGCCGACAGCCAAATACAATCATTACCAACCACCAATGACGGCAATATTCTCGTCTCTTGGCTTTTTGTTCCAAACAACTCAACCAGCGTATAAATAAAGATGAATAAACCGCTTCCACAAGGCATTTCACTCGAGCAATTTAACGGCGCTATCGCTGATATCATCAAAATTATTGGTGATGAATTTGTTTTTACCGATGACATTAAAGAACTACGAAGTTACCGCGACCCGTATAACACCACAAGGGATGAAGACTTTGCGCCTTCAGCGGCCGTTGCACCAAAAACGCTAGAACAAATTCAAAAAATTCTAGCCGTTGTTAACCAATATAAAATTCCGGTTTGGACCATTTCTACCGGCAAAAACTTTGCTTACGGTGGCGCTGCACCACGCAAACCCGGCTATATCGTGTTGGATTTAAAACGCATGAACCGCATTATTGAGGTGAATGAAAAACACGGCTATGCGGTTGTTGAACCCGGCGTTAGCTATTACGACCTGTACAACTACATTCAAGAAAAAGGTTATAAACTTTGGATTGATTGCGCCGCTCCAGCTTGGGGTGGCATTGTTGGTAACACCTCCGACCACGGCGCTGGCTATACACCGTACGGCGACCATTTATTAATGCAATGTGGCATGCAAGTAGTACTGGCCGACGGCACCGTTGTTGAAACCGGTGTTGCGGGTGATAGTAAAGCAAGCTCACTGTATAAATATGGACAAGGCCCTTGGGTTGACGGTTTATTCACCCAATCTAATTTTGGCGTTATTACCCGCATGGGCATATGGTTAATGCCCGAACCTCCGGGTTACACACCGTTTATGGTGACGCTACCTCATGAACAAGACCTTGAGCTTGTTACCGATTTGGCCCAGCCTTTAAAACTCAATATGGTTATTCCTAACGCCGCCACCACGGTGGATTTGTTATGGGAAGCCTCCATGTCACACACCAAGGCGCAGTACTACACCGGCAAAGGCCCGATGCCTGATAGCGCGCGGAAAAAACTAGGCGCAGATTTAGGCTTAGGCGTTTGGAATTTTTACGCGGCGGTGTACGGCCCACCTCCAATTATGAAAAACAATATGGACTTGATCCGCGACACCTTTAGTAAAATTCCCGGTGCGGAATTCCATTATGACGATACGCGAAAAGGCAGCCCAGGTTGGGACTACCGCGTGGAACTGATGCGCGGTAAACCGAATATGACCGAGTTCAGCTTACTCAACTGGGTTGGCGGCGGTGGTCACATTAACTTCTCACCCATTTCAGCGGTAGATGGCAAAGACTCCTATCGCCAATTTGACATGATTCGCAAACGCGCCCATGAATTCGACTTTGATTATATTGGCGAATTTTTGGTGGGCTGGCGCGATCAACATCATATCTTTATGTTGATGTTTGACCGCATGAACGCTGAAGAGAAAAAACGTGCTCACGATCTATTTGACGTGCTCATTGACGATGCTGCAA
>JBDOOJ010000066.1:0-14280 GCA_039830885.1 Cycloclasticus sp. | reverse complement strand
CTTTGTTGAGCCACGGTTTCGGGGGTGCCTTGGGCGATAATTTGGCCGCCGCCGTCACCGCCTTCAGGACCAATATCAATAACCCAGTCAGCCGTTTTAATAACGTCTAAATTGTGTTCGATAACGACCAGCGTGTTGCCGTGATCACGTAGTTTATGTAACACAGCTAATAGTTGTTTAATATCGGCAAAGTGTAAGCCGGTTGTTGGTTCGTCAAGTATATACAGCGTTTTTCCGGTGTCGCGTTTTGATAATTCACGCGATAGCTTAACGCGTTGCGCCTCACCGCCAGATAACGTGACGGCATTTTGGCCTAAGGTGATATAACCCAGCCCAACTTCCATTAAGGTCTGTAGCTTTCTTGATATGACTGGAATGGCATCAAAGAATTGGCAGGCGTCTTCCACGGTCATGGCGAGAATTTCATGAATGGTTTTACCTTTGTAACGAACTTCTAAGGTTTCGCGGCTATAACGCTGACCTTTGCAATTTTCACATTTAACGTACACGTCGGCCAAAAAGTGCATTTCCACCTTGATGACGCCGTCGCCCTTGCAGGTTTCGCAGCGTCCGCCTTTAACATTAAAGCTAAATCGCCCGGGTGTGTAGCCGCGCGAGCGTGATTCGGGGGTTGCAGCAAATAATTCGCGGATGGGGGTGAATAAACCGGTATAAGTGGCGGGATTTGACCGCGGCGTCCTACCAATCGGGCTTTGGTCGATATCGACCACCTTGTCTAAATGCTCAAGTCCGTCAACACCATCGTTAGCGGCAATTGGTAAAGATGACTTATTTAGGGCTTTTGCCACAGTGGGGTAGAGAGTTTCGTTTATCAACGTGGATTTACCTGAGCCTGAGACGCCGGTAACGCAAGTAAATAGACCGATGGGGATGTCGACGGTCACCTGTTTTAAATTATTCGCACGCGCATTGTTGATGCGTAGATACTTTGCAGGGTTGGCTTGGTGGCGAATGGCAGGAACGGCGATAAACTGTTGTCCCGAGAGGTATTGGCCAGTGATAGATTTGGGGTTATTGATAATGTCCTGTGGCTTTCCTTGGGCGATAATTTCGCCGCCATGGATACCCGCATGCGGGCCAATATCCACCACGTGATCGGCCGCTAGAATGGCGTCTTCATCGTGTTCTACGACAATCACGGTATTGCCAATGTCACGCAAGTGAAACAAGGTGTTAATCAGACGTTTATTGTCTCGTTGATGCAAGCCAATGGATGGTTCATCTAATACGTACATCACGCCGACAAGCCCAGCGCCAATTTGGCTGGCCAGACGAATACGTTGTGCTTCACCGCCGGATAACGTATCCGCACTTCTATCGAGGGATAAATAATCCAAACCGACGTTAATTAAGAACGCTAAACGGGCTTTAATTTCCTTGACAATTTTCTTGGCGATTTCGCCACGGTGACCCGTCAGATGTAGAGATGAAAATAAATCACTGGTTTTTTGAATCGACAGGTGTGTGATGCTCGGCAAACTGTGGCCGTCGACAAACACGTGTCTAGCGGCTTCGTTAAGGCGTTGTCCATGGCAGTCGGGGCAAGACTTACTGGATAAGTACTTAGCAAGTTCGTCGCGCACAGTGTTTGAATCGGTTTCGCGATACCGACGTTCCATGCTGTTAATAATGCCTTCAAACGGGTGCTTTCGTTGAATGGCTTCGCCTCGGCTATTGAGCGTAGTGAAGCTTATGTTTTCGTTACCACTGCCAAATAAAATGGCCTGTTGAATTTTTTCTGGGTAGGAGTTAAACGGGGCTTCGGGGTCAAAATGATAATGCTTGGCTAATGACATAATCATTTGGAAATAGTACATATTTCGTTTATCCCAGCCGCGAATGGCGCCGCCGGCAAGGCTAATATCGGAACTGTGTAGCACTTGTTCAGGATCTATGTATTGTTTAATACCTAAACCGTCGCAACCGCCGCAAGCGCCTTTTGGGCTGTTGAATGAAAAGCTACGTGGTTCAAGTTCGCTGATGCTATAGCCGCAGGTAGGGCAAGCAAATCGCGCTGAGAATAAGACTTCGTCCTCATCGTCCATGCTACTAATAACCGCAATGCCTTCGGTTAGTTTCAATGTCGTTTCAAATGATTCAGCGAGTCGAACGGATAGATCGTCACGAATTTTAAAGCGATCAACAATGACCTCGATGGTGTGCTTCTTCTTTAGTTCTAACGCCGGCGCATCGTCTAGTTCAACCACTTCGCCGTCGATTCGCGCGCGAATAAAGCCTTGGTTGCGTAAATCATTTAACACATTGAAGTGTTCGCCCTTACGTTCTTGCACAACCGGCGCTAATAGCATCCAGCGCTTTTCAGGATTTAAGGCAAGCACGGAATCCACCATTTGAGTGATGGTTTGGGCTTCTAAAGACGTTCCATGATCGGGACATTGCGGCGTACCGGTGCGGGCGAACAATAATCTCAGGTAATCATAAATTTCTGTGATGGTGCCAACGGTTGAACGGGGGTTGTGCGAGGTCGATTTTTGTTCAATAGAAATAGCAGGTGATAGGCCTTCAATATGGTCCACATCAGGCTTTTCCATCACGGATAAAAATTGGCGAGCATACGCAGACAGAGATTCCACATAGCGACGTTGGCCTTCGGCGTAAATGGTGTCAAAAGCGAGTGAAGACTTGCCTGATCCAGATAAACCGGTGATAACAATCAGCTTATCTCGAGGTAAATCAAGGTCAATGTCTTTTAAATTGTGCGTTCTTGCGCCGCGAATTTGAATCGTGTCCATATGCCTGTCTAATTACTACGCCAAACCTGTTAATATACCCCCCTTTTTAAAGGCTAGGCAAAGTAATTATGGCTGATTCATCAAGCCAATCATCAATGAATGACGAAGAGAAAAGGGCAAGCCTCGGTTTGGCCGGTATTTTCTCGATGCGTATGCTCGGGCTGTTTATGATATTGCCAGTGATGTCGCTGTATACCGAAGACCTTGACGGCATGACGCCGTTATTGCTGGGCTTAGCGATCAGTGTTTATGGCTTAACGCAGGCGTTGTTACAAATCCCTTTTGGTTTAATGTCGGACCGTTTTGGGCGTAAACGTATCATTACGATTGGTTTGTTATTGTTTGTCGCAGGCAGCATTGTCGCCGCCATGTCGACAACCATTTACGGCATTATTTTAGGCCGTGCATTACAAGGTAGTGGTGCGGTGGCAGCAGCCGTTATGGCATTGGCTGCAGATTTAACACGTGAACAAAACCGTACTAAAATCATGGCGACAATCGGTATTAGCATTGGCATATCGTTTGGTATAGCAATGGTTATTGGCCCGGTGTTGGCTTCAATTGTTGGCTTGCAAGGTATTTTTTGGTTTACCGCAATACTGGCGGTAGTGGGTATCGTTATTTTGCATAAAGTTGTACCGCAACCTAAAAAACTAACGGTGCATAAAGATGCGGAGCCGATTCCAGCGTTAATGGGTAAGGTATTAAGGGACGGCCAATTATTGCGTCTCGATTTTGGTATTTTTTGCTTGCACTTGGTAATGACGGCAATGTTTGTGGTGCTGCCATTATTATTACGAGGCAAACTAGGCATTCCTGCAGAAGATCATTGGATGGTGTATTTGCCAGTGTTGGGGTTGTCGGTTATCGCCATGGTGCCGTTCGTCATTATCGCGGAAAAAAAGCGCAAAATGAAAGCCGTATTTGTTGCTGCGGTTGCAACCTTGTCTGTCGCCAGTTACGGATTGTATGTGCTCAACGATGGCCTGTGGGGCATGGTTGCGATGTTATTTGTTTTCTTTACTGCGTTTAACTTACTCGAGGCGACGCTGCCATCATTAATTTCAAAAATAGCGTTTGCCGGTGGTAAAGGTACGGCAATGGGCGTGTATTCAAGTTCACAATTTTTTGGTGCTTTCTGTGGCGGTTTGATGGGCGGTTTTGTATGGAGTAGTTATGGCATGGCCAATGTGTTTTTGGTGTGTGCCGTGGTTTTGTTTATCTGGTTTGTCGTTGCATTGGGCATGGAATCACCGCGTCATATGAGCAGTTTATTGAAGCACATAGAGATAGAAACAGACGCGCAAGCAAAAGAAATAACTGATAAGCTATTGGCTGTAAAAGGCGTTTTAGATGTGGGTATTTCAGTGGATGATTCAACTGCTTATTTAAAAGTGGATAATGATTTGTTGGATGAAGAAGAATTGGACGCGATAATTTCTTAACTAGATAAAGCACCATTCAAACGGGTGTTGATAATTGGAGTACGACATGGCAAGTAGAGGCGTAAATAAAGTAATTTTAGTAGGTAACTTAGGTAAAGATCCTGAAGTTCGTTATATGCCAAGTGGCGGAGCGGTGGCAAATATTACCGTGGCGACATCGGAAAGCTGGAAAGATAAAAGCACGGGTGAGCAAAAAGAACAAACAGAATGGCATCGCGTGGTGTTTTTTAATCGTCTGGCAGAGGTGGTGGGCGAGTACCTAAAAAAAGGCTCTAAAATTTATGTAGAAGGTGCGCTGCAAACTCGTAAGTGGCAAGACAAAAGTGGTCAAGATCGTTACACCACAGAAATTAAAGCCAGCACGATGCAAATGCTAGATAGTCGCGGGGGTGGTTCGGCAGACTTTTCGCCTGCTGAATCTTCATCGAAACCAAGTAATTTTTCATCAGCGCCTGCTCAGCCAGCAGCAGCGGATGATTTTGATGATGATATCCCGTTTTAGGAGTTACTTTGGGAGATAGTTAAATTTAAGAGCCCTGATTTCAGGGCTTTTTAATGTCATCTGATATGTCTATCTTTATAATGATGCAATCCAAATTTAATACACATGCTTACTATGCCATCATCAAACCAAACTCAGCCAGACTGGTTAAGCCCAGAAGAGTATCAAATGATTGTGGCGCCATCGTTGAAGGTGGCGGCAGAATTAGCCGCGAGCCGGGGCGACCCTCAATTATTCCAAGATTTACCCAGCATGCTGTGTTTGATGTATTTAGTTACTGGCTTAAAAGATTATTATGTTGATGAATGGGCGCTGGTTAGCGGAATGTCTAACGAAGAATCGTTGAATAAGGCGCCAGAAGCAGCGTGCATGATGGTGCTGACAGAGGGCAATGTTGAAAAAAGTGAATTGGGTACGATGATTGATGCCTTAAATAGGGCGTATCAGCGAATTCTTCCTGAAGGTGTTTGTGATGAGGCCAATATTGACCTAAAGCGCGCTTGGGAATCAATAAAGAAAAATGAAAATGAGCAGTTTTTAGCGCAACTAGAACAAGCGGCTAAGAAGTTCGTACAATCCCTGGTTAATTGGGAGCGGGCACGAAATTAATACGTTATTGTTTAACGTAATGAGATTATTTATGTCCAAAAGTTAACACCCCACCTTTTGTTAGCAATGGGCCGATGATATAGATTGAAGCAGTTGGATAGGAGTGACAGATGAAATTAAAAGACTTACTAGAAAAATGGAGTGTGGGTGGTTCGTCTACGTTAGCCGATGAGAGTTATTCGATTAGATTACCGATTCATGACGTGGTCCGCTTACTCGCTTTTGCAGAAATGTACCCGAATAAAACTGAGACGCAGATTATTACGGATCTTTTAAACGCATCGTTAGATGGTTTGGAAGAAGCATTGCCGTATGTTCAAGGCAATGAAGTGATTGGCGAAGATGAGCTTGGTAATCCAATATATAATGATGCGGGCTTAACGCCGGTTCTGGGTGATTTGAAAAAAAAGCACAGTGACTTACTGGCGCAAAAAGGTAATGCTGATTAATGCCTAAATCACGGGTTGCTAATTACTGTGGCGATGTTTAGATGACACATCGCATGACTGTTTGTTTGGGATGGGTGATGATATTGTTGCTGACTCAGGTGAGTTGCGCGACGATACCGCCAAGCAATCAAAGCAATGTTTGTTCTATCTTTTTCGAAAAAGATGATTGGTACGCACAAGCGTTAGGCGCCCAAGAAGAGTGGGGAACGCCAGTGGCGGTGCAAATGGCCATCATTCATCAAGAGTCGCACTTTCAATCGGATGTTCGACCACCTAGAGATTGGTTTTTGGGGGTTATCCCCTTGCCGCGATCTTCATCGGCATACGGTTACGGCCAGGCGCAAGACGGCACATGGGAATGGTATATGAAAGCCACGGATAATTATGGTGCTGATAGAGATGACTTTGCTGATGTCGTGGATTTTATAGGTTGGTATACGAATGTGACGCAGCGTAAATTAGGGGTGTCGAAATGGGATGCAGAAAAGCAATACCTAGCTTATCACGAGGGGCATGGTGGTTATAGCCGAGGTACTTATTTGGCCAAGCCATGGTTGCAGCGTGTAGCAAAAAAAGTAGGTGCAGAGGCGAAGCGCTACGCCACACAGCTAAGAGGTTGTGAGTCTAAATTGGATGCCGGTTGGTCAATTTGGCCGTTTTAAGATGATGGAAAATCAGATAAAAAAACTATTAAGTATTGTTATTACGTGCGTCTTTTTTACAGTGGCGCCTGGGGTGGCATCATCTAATGACACGTCAAAATTCCCCCAACCAGAAACGCTTAAAGCGGATGTAAATTTTTGGCTGCGGGTGTATACCGAAGTCACAACAAGCGAAGGCCTTATTCATGATAATGCACGTTTAAATATCATCTATGGGCGGATGTCATTTGCCCCCGGCACGAGTTATAGGGCGCGCAAAAAAGTTATTAAGCAGAAAAATAAGTATTACAAAGA
The DNA here is from genome assembly GCA_039830885.1 of Cycloclasticus sp. GTDB lineage: Bacteria > Pseudomonadota > Gammaproteobacteria > Methylococcales > Cycloclasticaceae > Cycloclasticus. Next base: position 7,545 of record JBDOOJ010000066.1, on the reverse strand, counting down.
CATTCTGCTGTACCTGTCGGCGAATCCAAATAGGCGGCTTACAAGTGCGCGACATAGAAAAGTTAAAGCCTTATGGCCAAAAGGGACCACTGCACGTGAGTATAAAGAGGGGGCAAAAAGGTTACGCTTTCAATTGGGCCAAGCCGATCGCTTTAAACAAGGCTTAATTCGCTCAGGGCGTTGGATGCCGTTTATAAAAAAAGAATTTAAAGCGCTCGGGTTGCCGAATGAATTGGCATCGTTGCCACACGTTGAATCATCGTTTCGTTCGGATGCGAAATCACACGCAGATGCGGCTGGTTTGTGGCAGTTTACTCGCTCCACTGGACGTCGCTTTATGCGGATTGATCACGTGGTGGATGAGCGCCTAGACCCCTTTTTAGCAACCAGAGCGGCGGGGTTATTATTAAAAAACAATCATGAAATAACCGGTACTTGGCCATTAGCATTAACCGCCTATAATCACGGTGCAGCTGGAATGCGCCGTGCAATTAAGGCCACCGGTGGTACAGATATCGCGAAAATCGTTAGAGAATATAAGGGCCGTACCTTTGGTTTTGCATCTCGAAATTTTTATAATGCGTTTGTAGCGGCGAATGATATAGAACACCACCCGTCAAAATATTTTGGCAAGATTCAACGAGAACAACCGTTGGTGTTTCATGAGGTCAAGTTGCCTTCTTATTACACAGCGCAGGGGTTGATGACGGCATTTGGCGTTAAGAATAATATTTTTAAATCACTGAACCCAGCGTTGCAACCAACGGTTTGGTCAAACAGTAAATATGTGCCAAAGGGCTATAAACTGAAATTGCCGGTCGCGAAAAGGCACGTCAAATCACATGTGCTGATCGCCAGTATTCCACGTGATGATAGATCGACGAAGCAAAAGCCAGACGTATCGTATAAAGTGCGTCGCGGCGATTCATTGTCTAAGATAGCAAGGCGCTTTAAAGTTAGAGTTAATGAGTTGGTGGCGATTAATGCGTTACGCAGCCAACATAAAATTCGTATCGGCCAAACGTTGAAATTACCCAGTGTGGCAAAACAACAGTTACAAGGTGCGCATCAAATAACGGAAGATGCAATTTTTTACACGGTTAGAAAAGGTGATCGTTTGTCAGTGATTGCTAAAAAAGCCAATGTCGCAGAAGCGGATATCATGGCGTTGAATAAAATCAAAAACAAAAATCATTTGTACGTTGGGCAGAAGCTTAGATTACGACGTAAGCCAGATGTGTTATCGGTGGCCGCCAATGAGAAGGTTTTTACTTCTAAAAAGATTGTTAGTGGTGGAGACTTACGCGCTGACCCAAGCGATTATCGGGTGGCCAAAAATGGTTCGATTGAAATACAAAGCAATGAAACCTTGGGGCATTTTTCGAATTGGTTGGCGTTAAAAACGAGCACCTTAAGGCGTTTGAACAATATGAATTCTAGAGCGCGATTGGTGGTTGGGAAAAGCTTGACGTTAGACTTTTCCAAGGTGTCTGTCAGTGAATTAGAGCGTAAACGCTTGGCGTATCATAAGACGATGCAAGATGACTTCTTTAGCCGTTACCAAGTGCTTAGAAGTTACCAGCATAAATTGTTAAAAGGGGAGTCTATTTGGCTATTGGCACAAAAACAAAATACGCCGATGTGGCTGCTTAGGCAATACAACCCAACACTGAACCTGAACCGTGTGTCGGTCGGTACGCGAATAACGGTTCCTGAGGTTAAGAAAAAATAAGTGGCAATTAGCGGATGACTAATTCGCCCGAGTTAATGTTAAAACTGGTGGCGCCTTCTAGTGTGGCGATGAGGTATTTACCAACCATGTCATTACGCCAATCGGTCAATAATTCAATATCGCGTTCACCTTGAATAAGTTGCAATAATTCTTTACGGCTGGTCACAGAGGTCGGGTTTACGCCGGCATCCGCTGCTTTTAAACGAACCTGAGCCATTAACAGGTCGGCAATGGCTTCTTGTTGCTCGGTCGCTTTTTTATTTTTTTTAGTCTTGTCTTGAGGGGTGGGTTTTTGCTCAATGGCGTCGTTCACGATATCAACAATGGCTTGGCCAAATTTTTCGGCAAATTTATCACTGACGCCACGAATGCTGGTTAAGCCTTGCATTGAATCAGGCTTTAACTTGGCTATTTCAATCAATATATCGTCTTTAATCAGCCAGCCACGTGGGATGTTTTTTGTTTGCGCTAAAGCTTCACGCCAGGTGGCTGTTTTTTGCAAAATGGACAACGATGCGCCTTTTAAACGTTTGGCGGCGCGGATGCGCTTCCAAGCCAGCTCAGGCGGGTTTGAATAGAGGCTCGCTTTGCACAAATCAGCAAAAGCGGGTGCGAGCCAAGTTAAACGGTCTTTCTCAATTAATTGCTTTTCTAATAACGGATACAGCTGGGCTAAATAAATCACGTCATCCGCGGCGTAGATTTTTTGATCTTCACTCAATGGGCGCCGTAACCAGTCGGTGCGTGAATGTGCTTTACTCAGTTGTACGCCTAATATATCGTCAACCAATCGTGCATAGCCCGCCTGTTCTGGGTGGCCAAGAATTGGCGCGGCAATTTGGGTGTCAAACACGGGTGATAGTGGCTCGCCGCGTAAATCATAAAAGATTTCTTGGTCTTGGCGGGCTGCATGAAATATTTTCAAAATATTTTTATCGGATAAAACATCAAGCAAAGGGTTGATGTCACAGGCCAGTGGGTCGATGATGGCGACAATATCAGGCGTTGCGATTTGAATTAACGCTAGAATGGAACGGTAGGTTTTTTCACGTTGGAACTCAGTGTCAATAGCGAGCCACGGCGCGCTCTTAATGTCGTTGCAAAACTCAGTGAGTAGTTCGGGTGTGTCAATATAGCGTGTATGTGTCATAAATGAATGTTTTGTATGGGGATGAATATCGATGGTTAAGGTGTTTACAGCGCAGGATTTTATCGAAGTCGCCTTTTGGAAGAACTATCTTGAGCAACAGGGTATCGCTTGTCAAATAAGAAATGAGTTTTTGGGGGGAGCGATGGGGGAAATACCGCCCATAGAATGTTGGCCAGAACTGTGGCTGGATGATGAACGTGACGAAACGATTGCAAAAAAACACTTGAACAGTGACCCGTTAGGCGAACAAAATTTGCCTGATTGGACATGCAAACATTGCGGCGAAGAAAGTGAAGGCCAGTTTTCACATTGCTGGCATTGTGAAAAAGATAAAGATGATGAGGACAGTTAAATGGTAGGTATGGCTCTTTGGGAACAGGTAGCGTTAGGCGCGGTGGCCTTATTGGTTATTTTCTGGTTTAAACCCGGTATTAAAGCGGCGTTAAAACAAAGTGAAGAAGCGGAGAAGGACTGGGCAGGCATCTTGTTGCCCGTAGCAGCGGTCATTTTATTCGTTATCTTTTTGGTAATGACGACTTAAAAACTATTGAAGTGCTCATTGGTCGGCTCGGCGCAGCAATACCACGCTTCAGATAAATGCGGCACTGATTTAGTTGGGGTGCTGGCTAAAAGGGGTGTATCAACAGCCAGTGCTTGATGAGTGGCATGCCAAATATCAGCAAACGTTTTGTGCCTTGGTTGTTCTATTGCGTCGGCTTGCTCAACAATGGCCATAATTTTGGTTTGCAATGCGTCCATCTCCGGGTCTTGGTGTTTCCATGGGTAACCCAGCGTGTCAGCATCAAAGTCACCTATTAACGTGTGAAAATCAGGTAGTTTCAACAAATACGAGCCATTGGGAATCAACAAACGAATGGCTAACTGTATGGGAGCCACTTCATTAACGAGCTCTAAAGTCGTAATGTCCTGCAATAAGTCGCGATAGCCTTTTAAACTACTCCATGGGGAGAACGGCACAAAGGTGGGCGATATTACTAGCCCTGCCTGTTTGATTAAAGCGGTGGCGGCGTATGTGTCGGCACGCGTATGCCCTTTATCCAGCGTTAATAGAATGTCATCGTCAAAGGTCTCAACCGCGCAGGTGATAAATAAACAGCCTGTGTTCTTTAGAATAGGTAAGAGCTGGGCATGTTTTAAAATATGTTCAATTTTGATGGTGGCATCAAACGTCAGGTTTGGAAAGCGTTCGTGCATGGCTAAGATGACTTTTTTGGCGTGTATTGGGCCATTGAAAAAGTCCGGGTCGCCGAACGAAATATGCTCGGCCCCCATCGCCACTTGTTGCTCAATGTCTTGCATCACAACATCAAATGAAACGATTCTGAACTTCCCTTCATAAATAGGGGTAACAGGGCAATGGCGGCAGACATATTTGCAGCCGCGCGATGTTTCAATAAATCCCAGCGTTTTGGGTTTCTGGTTGTCTTGAATAAGTGTTGCGTATTTAGACAGCGGCGGTAAATCGTTTCGGGAGGGCAGTTTAAATGCCAATTTATCTGTTCGTACGACGGTATTGGCGATTGGCGTATCGCTGCTACCAGATAACTGCTGAGCCAGTTGTAAAATATCGGGCTCACTTTCGCCGCCAAAAAAGTAGCTGACGTTATGCTGGCTTAGAATGTCTTTATTTAAGGGTGCATACAGGCCGAATGCAAACAATGTCGAATCCGGCGCAAGGTGGTTAATTTTAGGCAATGCCTTTAAAGCGATGCGAGTAGACGTGTGCATGCCGAGGTAAAGGCCAATTAAATCGGCTTTTTTTAAGCTGTCTTCGTTGAGCTTTTGTACCGATAAATCTAAACATTCAACCTGAAAGCCGTGATCCTTTAGCCACGCGCTAGCCTGCGCAAGCGCAAAAGGTTGGCGCCCGATATCGTAGGGGCTAATAAGAAGAATGGAAGGACTGTTGGACATTGTGTGTTTTGCCGGTGAAGAGTGAATATTGTAGCAAAAGGAAGATGGCGATTTTACGTTAATGATAGCTTTTGTTAAAGCTTGAGTGACGATCAGGTGCTTTTCGATACGTTTAAATGAAACGTGTGTCCTTTGGGTATAATATGGCGGTTACTATTTAAATGATAAACGAACATGAGTGAAAATGAACTTGTCGAGCGGGTTAATAAAACGCGGGTAAAGCGTGAGTTAGAGACCTTGCTTACATTAGGGAAATCAATTGCAGCGCTGTCAAAAGATCAATTTGAAGCCATACCATTAACAGATACGTTCAGGCGGGCTATAGTTGAAGCGAGACGGCTCTCGAAAGGAGGCGCGCTTAAACGGCAGTTTAAATTCGTCTGTAAATTATTGCGTGATATGGACGATGATGAAATGGATGCGTTGTTTCAAGCACTTGATAGGCAGTTGGAGAAGGATCGAGCAGCGGCTGCGAGATTGCATTTGTTCGAGCAGTGGCGAGATAGGTTGGTGTCGGATGGGGACGGCGCGCTCAGTGCCTTTTTAGTTGAGTACCCAATGGCCGATAGGCAACATATGCGTCAGCTACAAAGAAAAGCGAAACAAGAAGTAGAACGTGAAAAGCCACCCGCGGCTGCGCGTAAAATATTTCAGTATATAAAAGAAATAAGCACGGAGAATTAATGCTGTGTTCAGTTAATGGAACTATGGTTGGTACAGCAATTTAAAAAAGGAGATGGGCATGATAAATTCAACACTAAAGATAAGCGTTATTGTATTTTCGTTGGTTGCGCTGGGGTCGGTGCAAGCCGCTAAGCCTGAAAGCGATGCCGGCAGTAAAGCCGAGCACAGTGAATCCTTTTGGGATAGATGGTTCGCGCGTCCAGAAAAAGTTGAACAAAACGTCGGTGTTGAAAAGGCGTTTAAAAGTGAAAAAAAATCAAACCGTTACTTTAGTAATGTGGAACGTTCTCGCATTGAGGATTATTACCGCCGCGATAATGATAACAGGCAGTCTAAAAAAGGTAAAAAACACAAGAAAAAACAATTGCCTCCTGGCTTGCAAAAGAAATTATCGCGCGGCGGGCAGTTACCTCCGGGTTGGCAAACTAAAGTCGCCAGAGGTGAGGTGCTTGATGGTGATATCTTGAGGCATTCAGAGTTAATACCCGATGAGTTGTCGAGCCGACTACCGGCGCTGCGCGATGGTGAAGCCATTCGTCGAGTGGGTGATAAAGTTGTCCGTGTGTTAGAAGGTAACGGCACCGTCATTGATGTGATTGATTTAGCTGACGTATTGTTACGCTAGCGTAACGTTCGCAATGTCTGGCCGTTGTTATAGCGGCCAGACGCTTAAAATAAGCGGCACAGAAATAATTGTAATGATAATTTCCAGCGGCAAACCCATGCGCCAGTAATCTCCAAATTGATAGCCGCCAGGCCCCATTACCAATGTGTTTGACTGATGCCCAATGGGCGTTAAGAACGCACACGACGCACCGATGGCGACAGCCATTAAAAAAGGATCTATGCTGACGCCCAGTTGATTCGCAATACCGACAGAAATAGGCGCCATGACCAAGGCAGTCGCGGCGTTATTTATGATGTCGGATAGAAACATAGTGACGACTAAAATCAGCGTAATAATCATATAGATGGGCAAACCATCGGTCAGGTTGACGATGCCGTTGGCGACTAACTCAGTAGCCCCTGTGCTTTCTAATGCGCGCCCCACAGGAATCATGCCGCCCAGTAGAATAATGATGGGCCAGTCAACATCGCGGTAGACGTCTTTGCCGGGTAAAAATCCGGTGACGGAATACACCAAAATAGCCAAAATAAAAGCCCCTGCCATGGGCAGAACATTCGTCGCGCCTAATATAATAGCGCCCATAAAAATGGCTAATGCTATGACTACCCGCCGTTGCTGACCAATTTGAATGCCGCGTTCAGCCAAGGGCAATAAATTTAATTCAATCAGCATGTCATTCACGTATGTTTTTTCGCATTGTAATAGCAGGACATCGCCGGCTTTAAATGAATGATTTCGCAATCGCTTTTTAATCATTCTGCCTTCATGGGCTAGACCAATAACGGCAACGGAATTGGCTGTACGCCGACGTAAATAAGACACGTCACGCCCGACTAAGGGCGAGGTAGATGTGATGACACACTCGGTTAAGGTCAAATCGCCGTCGGTTAAATCGTCAAATGTTTTTCCACTGGCGGTTTGAAACTCTAAATTTGAATCGGCAAACTTACTTTGTAGAGTGATTGGGTCGCCGCGTAAAATAAGGATGTCATTCTCTTTTAGCGTGTAATTGGGGTTGGTGTTCAGCGCAAAACGATTGCCTCTTGCGATGCCAACTACGCCAACGTCATCACTTTGCAGGCTTTCTATTTTATTGACTGGCAAATCAATCAGAGGGCTGTCGGCCATGACTTTTACTTCAGTTAAATAGCTACTTACTTCGAATAACTGTTCGGGCGGATTTTCTTCAAAGCGCTGTTTGGGAATTAAACGCCAGCCAATAACAGTGATAAAAACAACGCCAACCAGCGCGATAACTGAGCCGATAGGTGAAAAATCGAACATGCTAAACGCAGTGCCGGTAACATCTGCTCGGTAGTTGGCGATAATGATGTTCGGTGGTGTGCCAATCATGGTGCTCATGCCGCCTAAAATACTACCAAAGGCAATTGGCATCAGTATCATCGCAGGTGATCG
>JBDOOJ010000085.1:0-50602 GCA_039830885.1 Cycloclasticus sp. | reverse complement strand
GCTCAGCACATTCCTTAGCATACCGGCTAACGTCACTAATTCATCGGGTAGGGCCATAGAGGGAACATCCGCTAACAGCTGAATATTTGCGGTAATGAGTTCCTGCTTTGATGTTTGCTTACCCAGCATCTTAAATCGTTGACAACCCATGGCTTCAATCTCTAACACGCCATCAGCAGTTTGACCCCAATTAACAATTTTTGCCAAGGTGCCAATTTGATAACACCTCGCCGCCTTTCCAACTTCATTCACCTCGACTATGAGACAAACCCCAAAAGGAACATCTTGTTTTAAACAGCTACTCACCATATCCAAGTAACGTGTTTCGAATATTTTTAACGACAATACACCGTCAGGAAACAGCACCGCCGACAACGGGAAGATGGGCACATTGCTTGTCGGAAAACGCATCTGGTTTATTTACTCGCTTAAACGATCTTCTACCAATTGGTGTATACCGCCAAAGCCGCCGTTACTCATAAACAGCACGTGGTCATTTGCTTTCGCTTCTTTCTCAATCGCCTCAATCAGTGACGGCCTTGTTTTAAACAACTGGACCGTCGGAAACAGTTCCAGTTTCATTTCCCATGCCATGCCTTCTGGCATATAAATAAAAGCACAATCTGCCTGATTCAACGAGGGCAGTAAGGTCTCTTTATGCACCCCCATTTTCATGGTATTTGAACGCGGCTCTAGCACGGCAATAATCCGTTGCGTGCCAACTTTTCCCCGCAGCCCTGCCAAGGTGCTTTCAATGGCCGTGGGGTGATGTGCAAAATCATCGTACAAGGTAATGTTGTTAACCACCGCTTTCACTTCCATCCGGCGCTTCACATTCTGAAACTCTGCTAAGGCTTTCACTGCAACATCCGGCGTAACGCCAACATGGTTAGCCGCCGCAATTGCGCCTAATGCATTCGACACATTGTGCTTCCCACTTAACCCCCAACGCACACGGCCAGACAGCTTGCTCTGCTGGTATACATCAAACTCACCTTCACCCGCCGTGATATTGGCTGCTGTCCACTCTGCTGTACTGGATGCATCCGCATTAACGGTTGCCGTTGGTGTCCAACACCCTTGCGCCAAGACATCATCTAAATTTGAATCGTCCGATGGGCTGATTAACAGGCCGTTATTCGGCACTGTTCTCACTAAGTGATGAAATTGCCGTTTGATGGCATCAAGGTCATCAAAAATATCCGCGTGATCAAATTCAAGATTATTCAGCACACAGGTCTTTGGGCGGTAATGGACAAATTTTGAACGCTTATCGAAAAAGGCCGTGTCGTATTCGTCCGCTTCTATTACAAAATAATCCGATTCGCCTAATCGCGCTGATGTTGAAAAGTTCAACGGCACACCGCCAATTAAAAAGCCCGGTTTCAACCCTGCGTATTCAAGTATCCACGCTAACATGGAACTGCTGGTGGTTTTGCCGTGCGTGCCGGCGACAGCCAATACCCATCGGTTTTGCAACACGTGTTCAGCCAACCATTGCGCGCCAGAGGTATACGGCAAACCTAAACTTAATACCGCTTCTACTTCCTCGTTACCCCGCGACAACGCGTTGCCTATCACCACCATATCCGGCTTCACCGCTAAATTTTCAGCACGGTAACCTTGCATCAACTCAATGCCTTCTGACTCAAGTTGCGTGCTCATCGGCGGGTACACGCCTGCATCAGATCCCGTTACCGTATGCCCTAGACGCTTCGCCATCACCGCAAGGCCACCCATAAACGTGCCACAAATACCTAAAATATGTATTCTCAAACTTTTGCCCTTAACTCTCATTTATGTCTAACACCATCTTACTTTAGATTGTAAAATACGACTATGAGCGATTCTAAACATCAAGATATTCAAGTAACCGTCAATACCACTTATATTGCCTCGTCTTCCGAGCCAGAAGCTGCACGGTATGTTTTTGCGTATTCCATCACCATTAAAAACGCAGGCAATATAGAAGCCCAATTACTTAGCCGACACTGGGTCATTACCGATGCTAACGGTAAAACTCAAGAGGTGCATGGCGAAGGCGTCATTGGCGAACAGCCGCATATACCGCCCGGTGAATCGTATCAATACACCAGCGGCGCGGTGATTGAAACATCTGTCGGCGCTATGCAAGGCAGTTACCATATGCTGGATTCCGACGGCGATAAATTCACCGCAACCATCCCGCCTTTTTCTTTGTCCATTCCTAGAACACTGCACTAACATTAACTCATATGGCAACCTACGCCATTGGCGATATTCAAGGCTGTTATAACCCACTTAGGCGATTACTTGATCGCCTTCAGTTTGACCCAGCCAAGGATCAACTTTGGTTTGCCGGCGACCTCATTAACCGCGGCCCGCAATCACTAGAAACATTACGCTTCATCATGTCACTGGGCAACAGCGCGCGCAGTGTTCTTGGAAATCATGACTGCCATTTTTTAGCCATTGCACACGGCCATCACACACCGTATAAGGCGGATACATTTTCTGACATATTAAACGCCGACGATGCCGACGAGCTTATCCAATGGCTGCGTAAGCAACCTTTCTTGCATGAAGATAAAGGACTGGGGTACAGCATGGTTCATGCTGGCATTCCGCCGCAGTGGTCAATGGCAGATGCTCGGCGTTATGCCCGTGAGCTTGAAACCGTTTTTCAAGGCGACCAACTGGATGGTTTTTTAGCCGCCATGTATAGCAATCAACCTGACTATTGGGACGACGACTTAGCCGGCAATGATCGACTACGTTTCATCATTAATAGCTTCACCCGCTTGCGATATTGCGACGCCCAAGGCCGTTTGAATCTTAAAGACAAGGGCGCGCTTGGTACGCAAACCAAAGGGCTAGTGCCTTGGTTTGAAGCACCTAATAGAAAAACAACACGCGATAAAATACTCTTTGGCCACTGGTCTACCCTGGGGTTCTACACAAAAAATAACGCAACGTGCTTAGACAGTGGCTGTTTATGGGGAGGCTCATTAACAGCACTAAAACTGGGTGACCACGAGGAACGTATCAGCGAGTCTTGCGATTGTTTCGTAACGCCTGGCCTTTAGCCCGTTCTATCAAGCGTAACAAACGAAAAACTATACCGATGACGCTCATCCGCTGCGTACTCGCGGCGTTCCATTTCTACCCATTCATCTTCGTTAATGTCAGGAAAAAAGGCATCAGCGTCAAAGGTGTGGTGCACAAGAGTCAGGTATAAACGGTTCACCATCGGCAGCATTTGTTGATAAAAGCTCGCGCCACCAATAATCATCACCTCATCGTATTGTTGACTGACAGACAATGCCGCATCAATTGAATTCACAATTGTCACGCCATCAACCGTAAACGCTTTATCGCGTGTTATCACAATATTTTCTCTGCCCGGCAACGGCTTACCAATGGACTCATAAGTTTTACGCCCCATTAAAATAGGCTTGCCCATGGTGGTTTTTTTGAAATGCTTAAAGTCTTCGGGCAAGTGCCAAAGCAGTTCATTATCTTTTCCGATGGCATTGTTGTCACCCATCGCAACAATCATGGAAATCATTAGATAGCCACAGGTGCTTTTATACCCGCATGCGATTCGTAGCCGACTATTTCAAAATCGTCATAGCTATAATCAAACAAACTGGCTGGTTTTCGAGCAATGTTTAACTGTGGCAACGCCAATGTATCTCTCGATAATTGCAACGCCGCTTGTTCGAAATGGTTGTTGTATAAATGCACATCACCGCCCGTCCAAACGAAATCACCCACCTCTAAACCCGCTTGTTGCGCGACCATGTGCGTTAACAACGCATAGCTGGCAATATTGAAGGGCACGCCTAAAAAGAAATCGGCAGAACGTTGATATAGCTGACAAGACAAGCGACCATCCGCCACGTAAAACTGAAACAACAAGTGGCACGGCGGTAACGCCATATCAGGGACTTGACCCACATTCCATGCGCTAACAATTAATCGACGGGAATCGGGGGTGTTTTTAATTTGCGCCAACACCTCGCTTATTTGGTCAATATTGCCGCCCGATGGTGTTGGCCACGAGCGCCATTGATGCCCATAAACGGGGCCTAAGTCGCCGTTTTCATCAGCCCATTCATCCCAAATCTTCACGCCATTTTCGTTTAAATACGCGGTATTGGTATCGCCATTTAAAAACCACAGCAGCTCGTGAATAATCGATCGCAAATGCAGCTTTTTGGTGGTAACTAACGGAAAGCCTTTAGATAAATCAAAGCGCATTTGACGACCAAATACTGAACGCGTACCCGTGCCCGTTCGGTCTTCTTTATTCGTGCCGTTATCGAGGATATCCTGCATCAATTCTAAATATTGTTTCATTGGTTACAATCCTTTTTGATAGGCCTTTATCATTAAAAAGCCTCCTAACAAAACCATTGGCGTGGACAATATTTGTCCCATTGTGAGCCAATTAAATGCCAAATAGCCAAGGTGTGCATCTGGCAAGCGTACAAATTCAACCAGAAATCTAAACGCCCCGTAGCCTATTAAAAACAAACCCGTTGCCGCCATCATTGGCTTTGGTTTGCTGGTATATACCCACAGTAACAGGAACAACACAACGCCTTCTAGCACGGCCTCGTATAATTGCGAAGGGTGCCGAGGCAAACTGCCTAAACCTGGCACCAACATACCCAAACTGAAATCCGTTGGCTTACCCCACAGCTCACCGTTTATAAAATTCCCTACCCGACCTGCACCCAATCCAATAGGCACTAATGGCACAACAAAATCAATGACCTCAAAAAAGCGATGCTTGTATTTTCGACCAAACAGTAACATCGACAAACCCACACCAATTAAGCCACCGTGGAACGACATGCCGCCTTGCCAAATTTTAAATAAAATAAGCGGGTTATCGGCAAACGCAGGAAAGTTATAAAACAACACATAGCCAATGCGGCCACCCAACACCACACCCATCGCCGCATAGAAAATCAGGTCATCAATTTGCTCAACGTCCCAACCAATTTTTTTTGCTCTTAGTCGCCCTAAAAACCACGCTCCCGCAAAGCCAATCAGGTACATAACGCCGTACCAATGAATTTTTACAGGGCCTAAGGCAAGTGCAACGGGGTCAATATTAGGGTACGTCAACATCGAATAATTAATCGTTTAAAAATGTTTATTATATGGAAAATATAATCTTGAGACAGACAAAAAGGCAACTGCTTACACAGTTGCCTTTTTATTACTTTCTGTTCTAAGCTTTAACCCAATAACGGTGCAATTACTAAACTAACAATCGCCATCACGTTAATTAGAATATTCATCGATGGGCCTGATGTGTCCTTGAACGGATCACCTACAGTATCGCCTACAACGACAGCCGTGTGCGTGTCCGAACCTTTACCACCTAGATTGCCTTTTTCAACGTACTTTTTAGCGTTATCCCACGCGCCGCCGGCATTGGCCATCATTAGCGCCATCAATACGCAACATAACAATGCACCCGACAACATGCCACCCAACGCTTCAGCGCCAATTAAGAAACCAACCAACGGTGGCGCACTCACTGCGATAACACCTGGCAAAATCATTTTTTGAAGCGCCGCGGTAGTGGCAATATCAATACAACGCTCAGTATCTGGCTCTGCCGTGCCTTCTAACAAACCATCAATTTCTCTAAATTGGCGGCGAATTTCTTTAATCATCTCAAAGGCCGCATCGCCAACCGCTGTCATGGTGAGTGCCGCGATAACAAATGGAATAACACCGCCAATAAACAAGCCAATCAGCACTTGTGGATCATTTAATTCTAAAGAAAAATTAGGTATCTGCGCCGAAACTGTTTCTATAAACGCGGTAATAATTGCCAATGCCGCCAGCGCTGCTGCGCCAATGGCAAAACCTTTACCAATTGCCGCGGTGGTATTACCCAGCTCATCTAATGAATCGGTAATTTTGCGCGTTTCTTCACCTAAACCGCCCATTTCTGCAATACCACCGGCGTTATCTGCAACGGGGCCATAGGCATCAATCGCCATGGTAATACCCACCGTCGCTAACATACCAACAGCCGCAATGCCCACACCGTACAGGTCAGCAAAATGGCTGGAAACGGCAATCACGCCACAAATCGTGAACACAGGAATAGCTACCGATTGCATACCAACTGCAAGACCTGCAATCATGACCGTTGCTGGCCCTGTTTCACCCGCTTTAGCAATGTGCTGAACAGGTGCTCCTGCCGTGTAATATTCTGTCACCAAGCCAATAATAATACCGCCAACCGCGCCTGCTAATACCGCCATCCATACATAGGTATTAACGTCCATCATCAGAATCATCAGTAATGCGGCAATAATAAATATTATTGAAGCCCCCATCGTGCCCATACGTAGCGCTTTTTCTGGGGATTTTGCCGCATTTTGTTTAACAATAATAATGCCAGCAATTGAACAAAGTAAGCCAATAGAGGCCAACGCCAAGGGTAAAAACATCAAGCTAGACTGTGCTCCTAACTCGCTCAATACGACCACAGACATGGTTGATGCAATCGCTATCGTGGCAATCATCGCGCCACAATAAGATTCAAAGATATCAGAACCCATACCAGCTACATCACCCACGTTATCGCCCACATTATCAGCAATAACACCGGGGTTACGTGGGTCATCTTCTGGAATACCCGCTTCAAGCTTGCCGACCAAATCCGCGCCTATATCGGCGCTCTTGGTAAAGATACCGCCGCCAACACGGGAGAACAAAGCAACGACTGATGCGCCCATCGCAAAGCCATGAATCGCGTGTGACGTTTCAGGGTCACTTCCAAAGAATAGGTACATCAGCCCAAGTCCCATTAAGCCCAGTGATGCAACGGCCAGACCCATGATAGAGCCGCCCAAAAAAGCCACTGATAGTGCAGCTTCCGCACCTTCTGTGTGCGCCGCAGTGGTCGTTCGAACATTCGCTTTAGTCGCTGTATTCATACCTATGTAGCCCGCTAGACCCGATGCTACCGCTCCGAAGAAGAAACAAAGCGCTGTTGCCCAACCGAGGAAAATAAACGTCAAAACAAACAACACGGCAGCAAACTTAGCTAGCATCGTGTATTCGCGCCTCATAAACACCATTGCACCCGAATGAATTTGCCCGGCAATTTTCACAACCTTGCCCTCACCTTCTGGGTACTTCATCACCAAACCATAAACGTACTTGGCCGCGTACAAACCGACCCCCCCAATAATGGGTGGTAATAAATGACTTAACTCCATGCTTATCTCCCGATTGTTTTTGTTTATTTTTCTTAAAAAATACAGCGCTAACGAAACAGCTCCTCTTTTTTACTCTGCATGTATGCTTGTTGCAAGTAGAAACCTTAATTAATTACGCGTCTTTCTGTATAATGCAGCACAGCATTTAATTAACTAAAAGATAAGGAAAAAATATGAGTCTGAATTTAGTCCCTTCGGGTAAAGATTTACCGACTGACATCAATGTTATTATTGAAATCCCTTCACACGCTGATCCGATTAAATATGAAGTAGATAAAGACTCAGGTTCCTTATTTGTTGACCGTTTTATGGGCACGGCTATGCATTACCCATGTAACTACGGCTATGTTCCTCATACACTCTCAGATGATGGCGACCCCGTTGACGTATTGGTGATTACACCAAACCCTTTAATGAATGGTTCTGTGATTCGTTGTCGCCCCATTGGCGTTTTAATGATGACCGATGAAGCTGGCGAAGATGCGAAAATATTGGCTGTTCCTGTTCAAAAACTCACACCTCTATATGATGACGTTAAATCTCATGAAGACATTCCTAAAGTCGTTTTAGACCAAATCTCGCATTTCTTTGAACATTACAAAGATTTAGAAGTGGGCAAATGGGTAAAAATTAATGGCTGGCAAGGTGTTGAAGGTGCTGGGAAAGAAATAATGGACAGTGTTGCTCGTTACAATGCAACAGAAGACAAGCCTCGCTTCTAAGGCGCGTTTAAAGAATTTAGTAACCGCTGGTGTTCTTTCCGACCCAGCGGTTTTTTTCTGCCTGCTGGTCTGTGGCGCTTAAACTTTCTCGTTTCCAAAAAGGCGCTTTGCTTTTTAAATCTTCCATAATAAAGCGGCTCGCTTCAAACGCATCTTTTCGGTGCGCCGACCAAACGGCCACCAATACAATAGGGTCATTAGGCAATAATTCACCCACACGGTGAATAACCAAGGTTTCAAGTAAATTCCATTTTCCTTTGGCTTCTTGTACTATTTTATCCAAGTGTTTTTCTGTCATGCTCGGATAATGCTCTAGCACCATAGCATTCACAGCATCGCCCTCATTCATATCTCGCATGGTGCCGATAAAGTTCGCACAGGCACCAAATTCACCGTCGCGCCTCATCGCTAATTGAAAGCTCGATAATTCGTGCCATGGATCAAAAGGCTGCTCAGTAATTTTAATCATATTAACCGCCTGTCACCGGTGGAAAAAACGCCACTTCATCGCCCGCCTTAACCAGTGATTCTGCTTGCGCATACTCCTGGTTAATAGAATACAAAACTTGTTGCGTGACGTTTTTACCGTCACTAACACGCTGCCAAACATCCCCTACCGTGTTCAAACCGTCTTCGCTAATCAGCTCTTCATTGCAGCCTAATAGTTCACGTAAACTGGCGAAATAAAGTACTTTTATGGTCATGGCTTTCTCTGCTTTGGTTTGTGTCATAATTGCTCATAATATCACGCAATCACTACATTAAACTATGTCAGAACTTACACACTTTAACGCCGCGGGCGATGCTCACATGGTGGATATCAGCGCAAAAGCCGATACCGACCGTACAGCCGTCACTGAAGGCTTTATTGAAATGGAGGCTGCCACGTTGAAACGCGTGATGGACGGCGACAATAAAAAAGGTGATGTGCTGGGCATTGCGCGCATAGCGGGCATTATGGCCAGCAAAAAAACGGCCGAGCTTATTCCGCTTTGCCATCCACTCCCCATTACCCATGTTGATATTAAACTTGAACCCGACACGGCTAATAACCGCATCGCTTGCCATGCCACTGTCACCACATCCGGTAAAACAGGCGTGGAAATGGAAGCGTTGAACGCGACGCAAGTCACCTTATTAACCATTTACGACATGTGCAAAGCCGTTGATCGCGGCATGACCATTCAAGGCGTTCGCTTGCTTGAAAAGAAAGGTGGAAAGTCTGGCCACTGGAAGCGTGAAGATTAACCGTGTCATTTGAACTGCATTCAAGGCTTGCTGAAGATACCTATTACCTCGGTGATTTCCCTTTATGCGCCTTATTGTTGAGCAAAGATGCTAACTACCCTTGGTATATTCTTGTGCCACGGCAAGAAGGCATCACTGAAGCGTTTCAGCTATGCGCGATAGATCAACAACAACTGCAAGTCGAATCATTACAGCTCAGTAAAATACTTAACGGCGGGTTCCACGCAGACAAAATGAACATCGCCGCGTTGGGCAATATGGTTCCTCAATTGCACCTACACCATATTGTCAGATACAAAAATGATATTGCTTGGCCAAACCCCGTGTGGGGCTTTGCTGATGCTATTCCATACGTTGAACAACAGCTTCAAGAGCACATCATTAAAACAATAACTTTACTAAGCGAAACAGACTTTAAACCAAATAAAGGACATTGCGTTGAATAACCAAGCCACCGCCACACTGCTTGCAGAATGTTCAGATCAACCCGGCATCATTGCCAAGGTGACTCAATTCTTAAGCGAGAACAACGGCAATATTGTTGACCTTGAACAGCACGTTGACGTGAGTGACAAACACTTTTTTATGCGAGTTGAATGGCAATTAAACAATTTTAATATCGCCCGAGAATCGATTGAAAGCGCATTTAACGAACAAGTTGGCTCCGTTCTTAATATGAACTGGCATATCGCTTTTTCAGACATTAAACCCCGTATGGCTCTTTTCGTTTCGCAGCACGGGCATTGCCTATTTGACATTTTATCGCGTTATCAATCCGGTGAGTGGAACGTTGAAATCCCTCTGATTATCAGCAACCACACTACGTTTCAATCGTTAGCTGATAATGCTGGCATCCCCTTTTATCACTTACCTATTAACGCCGAGAATAAACAACAACAGGAAAAGGCACAGTTAGACTTACTCGCCGAACACCGTGTAGACACCGTGGTTCTTGCCCGGTATATGCAAATTTTAAGTGCTCAATTTATTGAACAATACCCCAATCAAGTAATCAATATTCACCACTCTTTTTTACCAGCATTCCCCGGCGCTAAGCCATACCATTCCGCCCACGAGCGCGGCGTAAAAATTATTGGCGCAACCAGCCATTATGTAACAAGCGAATTAGATGCGGGCCCTATTATTGAACAAGATATCGTACGCATCAGGCACAACGACAGCGTTGACGACTTAAAACGCAAAGGTCAAGATAATGAAAAAATTGTCCTTTCTCGCGCCATTAGGCATCACCTGCAACACGAGGTGTTAGTGTATAAGAATCGTTGTATCGTATTTGTTTAACTATTTATCAGGAGCTCAATATGACCAAACAAACCGGCCGGTGCCTTTGTGGCGCTATGACATACGAAGTAACTGCAATACCAGTTATGTCCGTTACCTGCCATTGCACACATTGTCAAAAAGCAACCGGTAGCGCGTATTCAACTAATATTTGCGTACCGTCTGATGCGTTTAATATCACTGGCGATACATTAACGACTTACATTGACCAAGGTGATAGTGGAATGGATTTACGTCGCTTTTTTTGCAATAAATGTGGCTCACCCATCTACACTGAAGCCGATGCAATGCCTGGCTTGAGTATTATAAAAGCTGGTACGTTAGACGACACTAATACATTCAAACCAACCGCTAATATTTTTTGCGAATCTAAAATGCAGTGGCTGAAGGAAAACGCAGAAATGGCTGATTTCGATAAGATGCCGGCGAGTTAAAGCCGTAGCTAACGTTGCTCAGATAATATCCACTGGAATGTATCGCTAACTTCTTGCAGCACATCAAATAAGTTACCAAATGTTCTGCCAGCATTTGTTTTAAAAATCACTTTCTTCTTATTGTGCGCAAGTTCTGGTTTAATTGAGCAGCGTATTAATGACTCATTATCGGTATCCTTCATTGGCACCGTCACCGTCATTGAATGCGTATCAAATTCAAACAACGCATCTAATTGATATGGCTTGCCTTGTTCATCTACATCGTCTTTAACCAATTCATTCAAACGCGTTTGAAACGCCTTAACGCCATCGAATAAATGAATTTGAGCTTTCTTTAGGCGTTTACGATCTTCATTCTGGCGCAAATTTAACACCATATTATCGGCAATACTCGCAGAAAAATCTTTTACCCGCGCAGACGATAAGGTTTCTAAACTTAGCGTTTCTTCAATGGACGGTGCTATATCAATAAATAAAACGCCGTATTGAATCGAATCATCTTTCTCTACGATGTGACAAATAAGCGCCTTACCTTCAATCTTTCGATGTCCAACAGACAACTCAATATAGATCTTTTGCAACAAATCAAAATCAAGTTCATCTAGCGTCCGCCTTAACGACTTCTTGCTTAATGTCTTCTTTAATAGCAACCGCAATAGGCTGTTTTGCGCCGCCCGACAGGCTCACCGGTTGAAATTGCACAAACCAATAAAACGCTCCGACACCCAGTAAAACAGCAACAACGCTTAAAAATGCCATGACGTACGCCGTATTGCCCGAATCGTTGCGTTTATTGCCTTCTTGCAAAGCGATTTTTACGTGTTTTGGTTCGACCTCAGCACTTTTATCGAGATACGCCGCCAAAAGCGCTTTATCCGCCAATACATTTAAGCGGCGCAAGGTGCCATCAGAGTATTTGGTTAATTTTTTAATTGCGCTTCGCTTAAAAATATCACGACCTTGATGGCCGGCCTTTTCAAGCCTGAACGATAGATACGTTTCCGCTAAATTCCACGTTAATGGGTTCAGATAAAAGCTGTACGTTATCCGTTCACGAAGTTGTCGAACCTCGACGGTATCGATGTGCTTGTCAAGTTCAGGCTGACCAAACATTATAATTTGCAATAACTTTTCAGTTTCTGTTTCCAAATTACTGAGGAGACGAATCTCTTCCAGTGTCGCCAATGGCATTTGTTGTGCTTCATCAATAATCAAGACAACTTTTTTGCCGTCTTTGTATAACTCGAACAGTTTCTTTTGCAATTCATGCAACACCTGAATGGATTGATCACTCGCATCCACTTTCAGGCCTAAATCATAGGCGATTGCATAAAGCACTTGTTCTGCCTGAATACTGGGGTTCAGTAAAAAAACAAACACTGTATTGTCAGCCGCTTTTTTTGTCAGCATCCGCGACAACATGGTTTTCCCACTACCGACTTCACCCACCACCTTAATAATGCCTTCACCTGAATTTAAGGCATATAAAATTGCCTCAAGTATATCTCCGCGTTCCGCACCTTTAAAAAACAAAGACGTGTCAAGCGTGATGCCAAAAGGTTGTTTTTGTAATCCGAAATAATCTAAATACATAATGGTAAGTCTAACAGGGCTAAGGTTAATTGGTTGAGCAGCACGTTATTGATTGGCATAATTCAGCAAATCGGAATAACCAAAAGGCCAGCCTAAATCCGAATCTTTCTTTTCGTTTAAGACAACCGGAATACGTGTTCCATATTTTTCAACCAACTGATTAGAATCAACAATATCAACCATGTCTATTTGAAAATAATCGGGGCGGGCCGCTAACAGTTGTTGCAAAAGTGCTTTTGCATCCTCACACAGATGGCAACCGTCTGTTGTGTAAAACGTTAGCTTAATTGTCATCAGGGTCATAAGCGAGGCTTGGCGCCAACCAACGTTCAACGTAGTCTATCGACTCACCCTTGCGTTGTGCGTAGTCTTCCACTTGGTCTTTCTTTAGTTTACCGACATTGAAATATTGTGCGTCTGGGTGTGCAAAATACCAACCACTCACCGCGGCTGTTGGGTACATGGCGAAGCTCTCCGTCAATTCAATACCCACTTCTTCCGTGGCATTTAATAACGAAAATAACGTCTCTTTTTCGGTATGGTCTGGGCACGCAGGGTAACCCGGCGCTGGGCGTATGCCTTTGTAGGTTTCTTTAATTAACTCTTCATTTTCTAACGATTCATCCTTTGCATAACCCCAATATTCTTTACGCACTTTCTGGTGCAAACATTCGGCGAACGCTTCGGCTAAGCGATCAGCTAACGCCTTAATCATGATGGATTGATAATCGTCATGATCTGCTTCAAAACGCTTTACGTGTTCTTCTATTCCGATGCCTGCTGTTACTGCAAACGCACCCACATAATCATTAACTTTAGAACCTTCTGGCGCGACAGTATCAGATAAGCAATAGTTTTTACGCCCTGGTGGTTTGATATTTTGCTGACGTAAGTGATGCAATACAGCGCGTTCTGACTCGCGTGATTCGTCTTCATAAACCACCACATCATCTACGCGGCTATTGGCCGGATAAAATCCAAGCACGGCTTTTGCAGTTAGCCATTTTTCATCAATGATTTGTTTTAACATCTCTTTCGCGTCTTTAAATAAATCACGCGCGTGTTCACCAACAATGTCATCGTCAAGAATTTTTGGGTAACTACCAATCAACTCCCAAGTTTGGAAGAACGGTGACCAATCAATGAATTTAGCAATCTCATCAAGCGGAAAGTCATTTAATACTTTCGTGCCTAAAAAGCTCGGTGTTACCGGCGCTTCTGCACTCCAATCAATCTCAATTGCATTGGCGCGAGCAGCGTCTATATTGAGCTGACGTTTAGTAGATTGGCGACCTTTATGACGCTCACGTACTTCCGCGTATTCTTCACGGACTTGTTGCTGGTAACCATTGTCTGCGCTTTTATCCAATAACTTGGTCAACACGCCCACAGCGCGAGACGCATCGGTTACATAAACACTGGCACCATGATAGTTTGGCTCGATTTTTACAGCCGTATGCGCACGCGATGTCGTCGCTCCACCAATCATTAACGGCACATTAAAGCCTTGGCGTTCCATCTCTTTCGCCATGTGTACCATTTCGTCCAACGATGGCGTAATCAGACCACTCAAACCAATTGCATCGACATTATGTTCACGCGCTTGTTTTAAAATCGTATCAGCCGCGGCCATCACGCCTAAATCTACTACTTCAAAGCCGTTACATTGCAACACCACCGCGACGATATTTTTGCCAATGTCATGTACATCGCCTTTTACCGTCGCCATCAGGATTTTGCCGTTGCTGGAAATAACGTCACCTTTTTCTTCTTCCATATACGGCATCAAATACGCCACGGCTTTTTTCATTACCCGCGCAGATTTAACCACTTGCGGTAAGAACATTTTGCCTTCGCCAAACAGGTCACCTACTACGTTCATACCGTCCATTAACGGGCCTTCAATCACGTGCAAGGGTCTATCGACTTCTTGGCGAACTAACTCCGTATCTTCTTCAATAAATTCGGTAATGCCTTTAACCAGCGCGTGCTCTAAACGTTTTTTAACCGGCCACGAACGCCATTCAGCCGCTTCTTTAACGGCTTCTTCTGAATCAATATCCAGGTACTTAGCCGCGACTTCTAGTAAATTCTCTGTCGCGCTTTCACCACTGGCTGGCGTGCGATTTAGAATGACATCTTCAACGGCTTCACGTAGTTTTTCTGGAATATCATCGTACACGGCCAATTGCCCTGCGTTAACAATGCCCATGTCCATACCCGCTTTAATAGCGTGATATAAAAACACCGCGTGAATTGCTTCGCGCACCACGTTATTACCACGGAACGAGAACGATACGTTCGACACACCACCTGAGACCATCACATGCGGCAAGGTTTTCTTAATCACCCGCGTAGCTTCAATAAAATCTACTGCGTAATTGTTATGCTCGTCGATGCCTGTTGCCACCGCGAATATATTCGGGTCAAAAATTATATCTTCTGGCGGAAAACCCGCTTTTTCAGTCAGCACCTTATAAGCACGCGTACAAATATCTACTTTGCGTTCGAAGGTGTCGGCTTGGCCTGTTTCATCAAACGCCATCACAATGGCCGCCGCACCGTAACGCATAATGGTTTTTGCTTGATTGATAAAGTTCTCTTCACCCTCTTTTAGGCTAATTGAGTTAACAATCGCTTTGCCTTGCACACACTTTAAGCCGGCTTCAAGAATGTCCCATTTGGATGAATCAATCATCACTGGCACAACTGAAATATCCGGCTCGGCAGCTATCAAACTAAGGAAACGCACCATCGCCGCTTTAGATTCCAACATGCCTTCATCCATGTTGATATCGATAATCTGAGCGCCGTTTTCTACTTGTTGCCGCGCTACGTCTAACGCTGTTTCGTAGTCTTGTTCTTTAATCAGGCGTTTGAATCGCGCTGATCCCGTCACGTTTGTGCGCTCACCCACGTTAATGAATAACGAGTCTTTTGTAATGTTCATCGGCTCTAAACCTGACAAACGACAAGCTACTTCAAGCTCCGGTATTTGCCTTGGCGCACAATCGCTAACCGCCTCTTTCATCGCGGTGATAAATTCAGGCCCGGTTCCACAACAGCCACCAATAATATTTAGGAATCCGCTTTGCGCCCACTCCCGAATATGCCCCGCCATGTCTTCCGGCGTTTCATCGTAGCCGCCAAATTCATTCGGCAAACCAGCATTCGGGTGTGCTGTTACATAGGTATCGGCAACACGTGATAACTCGGCTACATATTGACGTAATTCTTCTGCACCCAAAGCGCAATTAAAGCCGATGCTAATCGGGTTTATATGACGAACCGAATTCCAAAAAGCTTCTGTCACTTGACCGGATAAAGTACGACCTGATGCATCAGTAATGGTGCCGGAAATCATCACGGGATAACGCACGTCATGGTCTTCAAAATACTGTTCAATCGCAAACAAAGCGGCTTTCGCATTCAATGTGTCGAAAATAGTTTCGACCAATAAAATATCAGCACCACCTTTAAGTAGCGCATCAATGGATTCGGTATAGGCATTAGCCAACTCATCAAAACTAATATTCCTAAACGCAGGGTCGTTTACATCAGGCGAAATACTCGCTGTACGATTGGTTGGGCCAAGCACACCGGCTACATAGCAAGTGCGACCAGGGTATTTAGCTTCAATATCATCTGCCGCTTGTCGTGCAATCCGTGCTGATTCTTCATTTATCTCATACGACAAATCTTCCATGTCGTAATCGGCCATTGCTACGCGGGTTGAGTTGAATGTATTCGTCTCAACAATATCTGCACCTGCTTCCAAATAAGCGAGGTGAATGGCTCGAATAGTATCGGGCTGAGTTAGTGACAACAGATCGTTATTGCCTTTAATATCGCTCGGCCAGTCGGCAAAGCGTTCACCACGGTAATCGCTTTCGGTAAAGTTATACGATTGAATCATCGTGCCCATCGCACCGTCTAAAATTAAGATACGTTCTTTTAAAGAATTTAATAACTGGGTATGTTTTTCTGTTTGTGCCATCAGACCGTACATTTTAGATAGAATAAACGCGCATTTTACGCTTTTCGTACCGCAACAGACACTTCTTGAACGTTATTTATTACACTAGATCACTGCCACATTTAAAATTTTTTATGACAAATACTCATATACCCACCGTTTTATGTTTCTCCGGCCACGACCCAAGCGGTGGCGCTGGCGTGCAGTCCGATATTGAGGTATTAACTCACTTTAAATGCCACCCCTGCTCTGTGCTAACCTGCCTGACTGTTCAAGATTCATCGACTGTCCATAGGCTTATTCCTTTAAATCCAAATGACATCATTGAACAGGCAACCGTTCTGTTTAATGACATGGCAATTGATGTTATTAAAATTGGCTTAACTGGCTCCGTTGAATGTGTTGAAGCAATAGCCGAGCTAATTAAACAACACCCCGACATTCCCGTCATATTTGACCCTGTGTTAGCCAGCGGTGACGGCACATCATTAGCGAGCAATCAGTTAATCGAATCGATCAAAAAACAGCTTCTACCGCTTGTTACTGTACTTACGCCAAACACATTAGAAGCACGTCAATTAACTGGGCTTTCATCTGATGTTAGCCTCGAGCTTTTAGGCCAGTATTTATTAGACACAGGTGTGGGTTACGCGCTGATTACCGGCGGGCATGAAAATGGCAACTCTATTATCAATACGTTATTCCATAATGAGCAAGCAATAGAGCAAAGCACTTGGGAAAGACTAGCAGGTGAGTTTCATGGATCTGGCTGCACATTGGCAACCGCTATTGCAGCACAAATTGCGCTGGGCAACCCTATTCACGAAGCTATTAAAGTATCTCAACAATACACCGATAACGCCTTAAAAAGTGCCGTACAAATTGGCAAAGGGCAGTTGTTTCCTAAGCGCATAGGATGAAGAACAAGTTTCCAAATAAAGGTTTATATGCCATTACACCTGATGGCTTAGATGCGAGCGCACTATATTCTAAAGTTGAACAAGCATTACAAGGCGGCATTGCTTTACTGCAATACCGTGATAAAACCAATTCTGCTGATGAAAAGTTACAACGCGCTAATCACCTTCACACGCTATGCCTGAAATATAGCGTTCCACTGATTATTAATGATGACCCCGCACTGGCATTAGCCTGCAAAGCGGAAGGCGTACATTTAGGTCAAACAGACGGATCTGTACAAAAAGCGCGTGCTTTATTAGGTGACAATGCAATTATTGGAGTGACCTGTCATCACGATATGTCACTGGCAATAACAGCCCAACAACAAGGTGCGGATTACGTTGCCTTTGGGCGGTTTTATAATTCCAACACTAAACCAGGAAAGCCTCTAGCCACAACTGAGATATTGAAGGCAGCGAAAAAGACACTAACCACTCCCATAGTAGCCATTGGTGGCATTAACAAAAACAACGGAGGTGTATTGATTGATAGTGGCGCAGATTACCTTGCCGTTGTTGAACAAGTTTTTTCAGCTGATGATATTGGCCGCAGCTGTCGAAAATTAACAGCTTTGTTTGCCTAAAGCGGCCATGTCCAAGCGACATGTAAGGCATTAACATACGGCGTTATAGATTCCCTAGCCCCAGGAAACAGTGCGGAAGGGCCTGTTAGCGTCTCTTTGAAAAAATGTATATAGCCCACGTGTAATTGATTACCTTGATTAGTTTCCCAACTTAACCCAACACTCGCTTGGTGAATAGGGTTAGGCGTTAACAAACTAAACGTCGTTGACTCAATATGGTTCTCATTAGGCCTTTTTCCATAAGCATAACCCGTCCTTAACGTTAACCTTTGTGATGCAAAATACGTTAACCCTAGACGATAATTTGTTTGATTTCGCTGCCAGCCAAAAGCGCTTCCAGATGCACTACCAATAGGAGGTGTACCAGGTGCAAGGGAATTTAATACGCTATTCCCTAGCGCTTTTACCTCACTAAACTCTATACGTTGAATATCTAAAGCAATAATCCAATTTTCATTTGGTTTTATAGCTGCGCCAACACTGTAGTTAGCGG
The DNA here is from genome assembly GCA_039830885.1 of Cycloclasticus sp. Lineage (GTDB taxonomy): Bacteria > Pseudomonadota > Gammaproteobacteria > Methylococcales > Cycloclasticaceae > Cycloclasticus. The sequence continues at coordinate 32,053 of JBDOOJ010000085.1, read as the reverse complement.
GTATATCGAAACTACCTTCAGCAAACAAACCTTTGTAATCCTCAAATTCTTGCATGTACACTTTTGTTGAGTATGCTGCACCCAATGATAACCAAGGTGTTATTTCACCGTACCAGCCCACGCGAACACCTCCACCGAATGCAATATCATGCCCATTATTAGTGAACTTACTGGGGTACTTTGATAACGGTGCAAACGCATGCAAACCAAATGATTCAAAACGTTGAAGCGCCAACAGCGGTGACACACCAATACTATGCCCTGGTGCAAATTCCCAAGCGATGGTTGGTGCAATAATCAACTGGGCTAAGTCAAAACCAGCTTCATCACAGCCTAAGAAAAAGTTACCAGGCTTAGCCCCACATGCCGCAGGATTAACATTTGTGTTTGGAATGCCAGATGTTGCCGTGTATTCACTATTTAAACCGCCGTTTGCATAAGCCGTAATACCCACGGTCACTTTGTCATTCATTTGGTGTGAATAAGCAAACTCAGGAATTATGAAAAAAGAGTTTCTGCTATTTGATGAAAAATCAAACGGCGTGCCAGACCCTGTTCTTTCCACCTTTCTATGCGGGTTAAAAAACTCAGCGCCTATTTCAAACTGGTTGCCCGCTGCTGTTAATTTTCCTGGGTTGGATGCACCTGCAAACGCATCTTCAGCTACCGCCGTGACCGCACCGGCTGTTTGTTTCGCGACATGACCGTAACCAATTGAAAAATACCCTCCACCTGCGAAAGTGGCCGTAGTAAAACCAATTAATAGCAGCGTAATGAAGCATTGAGTCTTAGATAAAAATCGCATCGTTTTTCCACTCTTTATTATTATTTTCTAACATTAGCACGCAACGCAAAAAGCTTCTACTTAAACATATGGAGGTATTTCACAGATGTACTTTATCTATGAAATGTGAAAAATTATCGCACCCTAATTGAGCGCATTAAAAATTCGCTATAAAACGCAGTTGTTGAGTTCTCGCTCTAATCGTTCTCTAGCCATTTTTGAATCTAAAATAATGTCGAAGCGGCTTTGTTGTTGTGCTTGAATATTAGTCGTTGTTAACCGTTTACCTTCGCCACTAAACAACAGCCAACCATTGCCTGTTTGGCATATCGCTTTTATGCGAATGGGTTCAACGCGTTTAAACAGCGTTTCTAATTTTTCTTGTGACAGTATATCGGCCTCATCAAATGTCTGACTTAACACAAAAATAGCTTGCTCTTCAGTTAACGTTTTATCACTAAAGGAAAGCGTATCGTTACCTCTTCCCGCAACTGCTTCAATGTTCAACCAATTCGCATCGATCACACCGAAACTCGTTTTAGCCACGACCAATTTTGGAATTAAACAAGCTGCCGCCAAATCATCAAATGCATCCATTGCAAGCGCTGATGCCAAGTCCACTTTATTCGCAATCAATATATCGCTTAAGGCTATCTGTTGCTCCAACAGCCCTGTGGTGTACATCGCTGGGTTCAGTAGTTTTTCGGGATCTAGCAAACAAAAACTGGCTTTTAATGACAACACGGTTTGGAAATGTTCGCCGTTCAGTGTTTTTAATACGCCATCAGGGTGGCCCAGACCGCTGGTTTCAACAAACAAACGGTCGGGGCGAGATTGCTTAAGTAATTGATTGATGGCGACCTGCATAGGCACTCCCGCCGCACAACACATGCATCCACCTGGTATTTCTTTTACTGTGATGCCTTGCGACTGGTAGTGTGCGCCGTCTATACCCAATTTTCCGTATTCATTAACCAGAACAGCCCAACGCTCGTTGGCTGGTTTTTTTTCAAACAAACTAAGAATGGCGCTGGTTTTCCCAGACCCCAGAAACCCCATAAAGACATGGGTTGGAATGGACACTAACGGTTTACGTGCTGTCATATTGATTGCCTGCGACAATTTGCCACATTCACAGAATTAAAAAAGGCGCGTAAGCTATATATAACTCTTTCATTGCAGCATCAAAGAATTTACTTTCTGTGAACAACTGCTCTCTCGACCTCAAACGAATATAAGAGTCCTTTTGCCCTCTGTAGTTTGGAGGGCGTTTTTTTGCTAGAGACGCTTTCTAGCTGCAATTCGCAGTCGTAAGGCATTCAACTTAATAAAGCCTTCTGCATCTTTTTGGTCATACGCGCCGCCATCGTCTTCAAACGTGGCTATATTTTCGTCAAACAAGCTATCGGTTGACGATTCACGCCCAACGACAATCACATTACCTTTGTAGAGTTTTAAACGAATACGACCATTCACCGTCACTTGCGATGCGTTAATCATCGTTTGTAACATTTCACGCTCTGGGCTCCACCAATAACCGTTGTAGATAAGGCTTGCGTAGCGCGGCATTAATTCATCTTTCAGATGAGTCACTTCACGATCGAGCGTAATAGATTCAATCGCACGATGCGCTTTTAGCATAATGGTGCCACCTGGTGTTTCATAACAACCACGTGCCTTCATACCAACATAACGGTTTTCTACGATATCAGCACGACCAATACCGTTAGCACCACCCACTCTATTTAATTCCGCTAACACGGTGGCAGGTGACATGGCTTGACCATCAATCGCAACGATATCGCCCGCTTTATAGTCCAGCTCAATATACGTTGGTGTTTCTGGTGCATTTTCTGGTGATACACTCCAACGCCACATGTCTTCTTCTGGCTCAACCCAAGGGTCTTCCAAAATATCGCCTTCGTAGGAAATGTGCAATAAGTTAGCATCCATTGAATACGGTGATTTTTTACCGCGTTTCATTTCAACAGCAATACCCGCTTTTTCAGCATAGGCCAGTAATGAGTCACGCGAATTCAAATCCCATTCGCGCCACGGAGCAATGATTTTCACATCTGGCTTTAGCGCATAAGCACCTAGCTCAAAACGCACTTGGTCATTACCTTTGCCAGTTGCTCCATGAGAAATAGCATCCGCACCTGTTTCATTCGCAATTTCAATTAATCGTTTTGAAATAAGTGGGCGGGCAATAGAGGTGCCGAGTAAGTATTCGCCTTCATAAATGGTATTGGCACGAAACATTGGGAACACAAAGTCGCGAACAAACTCTTCTTTTAAGTCATCAATATAAATTTCTTTAATGCCATACGCTTCAGCCTTTGCCCGTGCTGGCTCAACTTCTTCGCCCTGACCTAAATCGGCAGTAAACGTTACGACTTCGCAATGGTAAACATCTTCTAACCATTTAAGAATAACCGACGTATCTAATCCGCCTGAATAGGCTAAAACGACTTTATTAACTTCTTGCTTTGACATTGGATAACTCACAACTTAAAAAATAATGCGCGAATTATACCTGATTGATTGCTTGGCGCTAGAGTCGAACTTAGCAGTTAGCGATACGGTTGCGAATTACCCTGAAATTGTAATATCCACACGCCTGTTTAGTTGACGTCCCGTTGGGTACCGATTGGTCGCCGTTGGTCTACTTTCACCATAGGCTTTAGTAACAATACGGTCTGCTTTTACACCTTGCGATATTAAATACTTTTTGACGGCACTTAAACGTTTTTTAGAGACCGCTAAATTAGCTTGGCGCGGTCCTTCGCTGTCGCTATAACCTTTTAATACCAGCGTACCGTCAGGCTTTTGTAAACGCATGTACTCTAATAAGTAATCCAATTTAGTGTTATCGCGCTTGTTCAAACTGATTGGGCCCGACCTGAAATAAATATGACTAAACGGTTCAGGACCTGCGACTTTAATACGCACACTGCCTTCCGGCGTATCAATCTCTTCAGGGTCATCTAAAACCACGACTTGTTCGCTAGATATGCCTTGCTCAATTAAAAATTCACTAATACTTGCGATACGCTTGTCATACACTCGACGACCATCTTTAACAGAAAAACCTTCCGTGCCGCGAATCAAGTCAATTCTTTCAGCAGCACCCGCTTCTTTTATATACATAACCGCTTTGCTTAATAAGCGTTTTTTTTATGTGAAATCGATGAACTTAAACTATCAAACAACGACAGTTGATGATGGACGGCTTTTCTGCTGAAAGGCAATAATTCTTGCCGACACGATTCGAATTGCACCATGCCATCCAAAAAATTAACAGACGACAGCACGACGTTAATTTTGTTACCGCCCCGTTTAGACTGATAACTGAACTGCTGGAAATGACCGCTAGATAACTCCTGCAACATCCTTTCAGACACCTCATTATCAACCACTACTTTGTGCAAATCAGCCTTTATGGCACCAAGTTTCAATGAAGGCACGTCATGCATCCAAACAGGCGGAATCGAACTTAACATGGCCGTTTGGATGGGTGGTACATATGATTTCGACGTCAAGATAAAGTTAACCGACTCACCCGATTTTTGCTCGAAGACAGCTGTTCCATACTGCGGAATGGTGTGCGTTAAGAAACAAGCCACACGGTTTCCCGAAAACTGCCATTGCGAGTCAGTAATGCTTGCTTGATATTGTTGTGCTTGAGCGCCAAATGTCATCAATACAGAGAACAAGGCGATGTAAATTTGTTTAATTATCTTCATACAACAGTTATCGGCTGAAAAAAACAGAACTTGAAAATTTATTTAGCTTAGAAATTTATTTAAAATTTCCATAAACGCGGAAGGGGATTCTATGTGCGGCCAATGCCCCGCTTTGGGTACCGTTTCAAACTCAGCAGCTGGGAAAATTTCAGCGACTGAAGTTCGATATCTCGGCGCCAAATACGTTGATTTTTCACCATTAATAAAGAGCGTTTTCTTGTCAAAACATTGAGGCGTTTCACTAACAGGGAAACCCATAATGGCTGACATGTTTTTTTCGATACTTGCCAAATTAACACGCCACTCGAACCCACCGGCCTTACTTAGCACCAGATTTTGCAACAAAAACTGACGTAAACTGAGAACATCAATTTTTTCAGCCAAATATCGATCGGCTTCTTTTCGGGAGGTGATTTTATCAAGCGGCACATGGTGTAGACCACCTAAGACATCATCAAAATTGTGCTTGTAGGTTACCGGCGCAATATCCACAACAATAAGCCGGCTCACTTTATCAGGCTCTGACATAGCCAACTGCATAGCAACCTTACCACCCATGCTGTGCCCAAGAATTGTCGCTTCAGGCAAGCCCTGTTGATTCATAAATGACGCGACATCTGCCGACATGGACGGGTAATCCATCACATCAGCATGAGTAGATGACCCATGGTTGCGTAAATCCAACGGATAAACACAATAACGATCAGCTAACAATTTAGCGACACCCTGCCAATTGCGGCCACTGCCAAACAAGCCATGCAGAATAATTAATGGCTCACCAGCATCTCCCTGCTCTGTAAAATTTAAAGCAACTGTCATTAACCGCTCTAGTTACTTCTTTTTGATATATAAATCTGTAATGGTACCTGCTTGCATTTCTGCCGCAAAGGCCAGTGTTTCTGACAACGTTGGATGAGGGTGAATGGTTAAACTAATATCATCCACATCCGCGCCCATTTCTAATGCCAGTACGGCTTCTGCAATCAGTTCGCCTGCATTCATGCCGACGATGCCCGCGCCCAAAATACGTTTTGTTTCTGGGTCCCAAAGAATTTTCGTTAAGCCTTCATCACGGCCAATACTTAGCGCACGGCCACTGGCTGCCCACGGGAATACAGATTTTTCGTATTTGATACCGTCCGCTTTCGCCGTTGTTTCGGTTAAGCCCATCCACGAAATTTCAGGGTCGGTGTATGCAACCGACGGAATGGTCATTGGGTCAAACGCAACTTTTTCGCCAGCAATCACTTCCGCTGCTACCTTTGCTTCATGCACCGCTTTATGCGCTAACATGGGGTTACCGACCACATCGCCAATCGCATATATATGCGGCACATTGGTGCGCATTTGTTTATCCACGTTAATGAAGCCACGTTCATCGACATGAACACCCGCCTTGTCTGCACCGATTAACTTGCCGTTAGGACTACGGCCGACCGACAACAACACGCGGTCATACACGGCTGATTCAGGTACCTTGTCACCTTCAAAACTAACTTTTAAACCGGCATCCGTTGACTCAATCGCCGTGACTTTTGCTTTCAGATAAATATTCTCTAATTGTTTAGACAAGCGTTTGTGCAATGGCTTAACAAGGTCTTTATCACACCCAGCAACCAACTGATCCATCAATTCAATCACGCTAATTTTCGAACCTAACGCGTGATACACCGTGGCCATTTCCAAGCCAATAATACCGCCGCCAATCACCAGCATGTTATTGGGCACATCGGCTAAGGCTAACGCACCGGTGGAATCCATTAAGCGGTCATCTTCATACGGGAAGCCGGGGATTTTTACCGGCTGAGAACCCGCTGCAATAATGGCATTATCGAATGAAATCGTTTGGCTTGAGCCTTCGTGTTCAACCAGCATCGAATGGCTTGACGCAAAGCTTGCATACCCCGTTACCACGGTGACATTACGTTGCTTGGCCAATCCGGCTAAACCACCTGTCAATCGCTGAATAATGTTTTCTTTATTGGCACGAATACCGTCGATATCTAACGTCGGTGGTGCAAACGTTACACCATGAGCTGACATTTCTGCCGCTTCATGAATCACCTGCGCTTGATGCAGCAATGCTTTAGACGGGATACAACCGACATTCAAACAAACACCGCCCAAGGACGAGTATCGCTCAATTAATATAACTTTTTTACCGAGATCGGCCGCGCGAAACGCTGCTGTATAACCACCGGGGCCAGCACCCAACACCACCACGTCAGCGTGCAAGTCACCTTGCGGCACATTAATAACTTGTGCCACTGGAATGTCGTCATGATTCGTTTGCTTTGATGTTGATTCAGCTGTTTCGCTGTCTAGCTTTATCAGTACATCACCTTCAACCACTTTATCGCCCATTGACACCATAATTTCTTTAACGATACCTGCTGCTGTACAGGGAATGTCCATCGAGGCTTTGTCACTTTCAAGCGTTATAATACCCTCTTCAACCGCCACACTGTCGCCAATGGAAACGGCTATATCGATAACCTCTACGCCATCATCAAAATCGCCGATGTCAGGGACTGTTATATCTATTAAATTAGCCATGCTTGCCTCCTACAACAACACGCGACGGATATCGTTCAAATAGCCCGACAACGCCACCATAAAGGCCGCTGCTGCCGCACCATCGATCACGCGGTGGTCATACGTCATGTCCAATGGCAGCATCAGCCTCGGCTCAAATTCTTTACCGTTCCATACCGGCTGAATATCAGCGCGCGTGGCGCCCAAAATGGCCACTTCTGGCGCATTAACAATCGGCGTAAAAGATGTACCACCAATGCCGCCTAAGCTTGAAATGGTCATGCACGCGCCTTGCATCTCTTTTGGCGACAACTTTCCGTCACGCGCTTTCTTGCTGATAACGCTCATTTGCTCAGCTAACTCATAAATATTTGTTGTGTCAACGTCTTTAAACACGGGTACAACCAAGCCGTTTGGCGTTGCCACGGCAATACCTATGTTGTAATACTTCTTGTAAATAATGCTTTGGCCATCGGCTGATAATGACGCGTTGAATTGAGGAAAATCTTTAAGCGTTGCCACCAATGCTTTCATAATAAAGGCCAAGAACGTCACTTTAACGCCGCGTTTCTCTGCATCTACTTTTAATGATTTTCTAAATGCTTCCATCTCAGTAATATCGGCACGTTCGTGATGCGTTACCATCGGCACGTTTAACCAAGCACGTGTCAGATTTTTGCCCGTCAAACGTTTTATTTTACTTAATGGTTTTTCTTCAATCTCACCAAACTTTGAAAAATCAACCGCTGGGATAGGCGGAATACCCGACCCTACTGGCGCTGCGGAAGATCCGCCACCAGCCATCACTTGCTTAACGTGATGTTTAATGTCCTCTTTCAGCAAGCGACCTTTTGGCCCAGTGGCTTTTTTAACCGTCGATAAATCAACGCCTAATTCCCTAGCAAGTTTTCTTACCGATGGGCTGGCGTGAATATGCCCCATTGGTTTTGACACGCTAACTGCCTGATTAGACGCAACTGGCGCTGACTGTTTAGTGACTGACGTTACCACTTCCGGTTTCTGCACAGTTTGTGGCGTTGCGTCAACTGGAGGCGTTGGCGAACTTTCTGCCACCGAGCCAGATAACACAACAATCAAACTGCCCTCTGCCACTTGATCTCCTACTGCAACAAGAATTTCTTTGACTGTACCAGCGGCTGTTGACGGGATTTCCATGCTGGCTTTATCACTCTCCAACGTCAGCAGCGATTGTTCCTCTTCCACCACGTCACCCACCGCAACATTAACCTCAATCACTTCTACTTCGTCAAAGTCACCGATGTCAGGCACATGAATATTAATGGTTTCTGTCGTTGCTACTGCCGGCGCTTTTTCAACGACTGTCTCGGCGGGTCCTTTCGCAGCGGGAGAATCCGCCTGCGTTAAACGAACCACCACCGAACCTTCGGCTACTGAGTCGCCTATGTTCACCAATATCTCGGCCACCACACCCGCAGATGACGAGGGGATTTCCATGCTCGCTTTATCGCTTTCTAATGTTAGCAACGCTTGCTCAACGTCTACAACATCGCCTACCGCCACCAATACCTCAATCACTTCAACGTCGTCGAAATCACCAATATCTGGCACGGCTACATCTATTAAATTACTCATTTAAGTCTCCTTTCGCCCGCTTAAACCAACCAAGGGGCAGGCTTAGATGTATCTAAGTTGTATTTTTCAATCGCTTGCTGAACAACGCTTGCTTCAATTGCACCTGTGTCCGCTAAGGCACTCAACGCTGCAACGGTGACGTAAAAACGATCCACTTCAAAGAATCGGCGTAAGTTCTCACGTGTATCTGAACGGCCGAAACCATCGGTGCCCAGTACAGTGCAATGTTTACGTATAAACGGGCGAATAGAATCAGCAAGCAAACGCACGTAATCGGTTGAAACGACGACCGGGCCTTGTCGGCTATTCAAACGCTGCGCAACGTATGGCACTTTGTTTTCTTGCATTGGGTTCAATCGATTATCTCGCTCACAAGACTGTCCTTCGCGTGCTAATTCCGTAAAGCTGGTACAGCTCCACAAATCAGACTCAACGCCCCATTCTTCTTGCAACATATCAGCCGCTGCTATCACCTCATTAAAGATAGTGCCGGAACCTAATAATTGAACACGTGGCTTACCGCTATCAGCGCCTTCTTTAAACAGGTACATACCTTTAATAATATCGGCTTTGACACCTTCTGGCATCGCTGGGTGCGCATAATTTTCATTCATCACTGTCAGGTAATAGAACACGTCTTCTTGCTCTTCGAACATGCGTTTCAAGCCGTCGTGCATGATCACCGCTAACTCGTAATTAAACGTTGGGTCATACGAAATACAGTTGGGTACGGACGATGCCCACAATAAACTGTGTCCATCTTCATGCTGCAAGCCTTCGCCATTCAACGTGGTTCTACCGGCTGTGCCGCCTAATAAAAACCCACGAGCACGCTGATCGGCGGCCGCCCAAATTAAATCACCAATGCGCTGGAAGCCAAACATGGAGTAGAAGATATAAAACGGGATCATCGGTACATTGCTGGTTGAATACGACGTACCCGCCGCTATCCAATCGCACATACCACCTGCTTCATTGATGCCTTCTTGCAACACTTGGCCGTTTTTGTCTTCTTTATAGAACATCAACTGATCGGAGTCTTGAGGCGTGTAAAGCTGCCCCACTTGCGACCAAATACCCAGTTGACGGAACAAGCCTTCCATACCAAAGGTGCGTGACTCATCCGGCACAATCGGCACAATGCGTTTACCGATGTGTTTATCTTTTAATAAAATATTTAGAATACGAACAAAGGCCATTGTGGTCGAAATTTCTCGGCCTTTTGACGTGCCTTTTAACATCGGCTCAAACACCGACAAGTCTGGAATAGGCAGGGAATCAGATTTTTGACGTCGTGCAGGTAAATAGCCACCAAGGTCTGCACGCTTCTTCTTCATGTACTCTTGCTCTGGCGAACCTTCTTCAAAGGTTAAGTACTCCAAGTTATCCACTTCTTCATCAGAAATAGGCAAATCAAATTGATCTCTAAAATGCAACAAGGACTTATGGCTCATCTTCTTTTGTTGATGCGTGGTGTTTTGCGATTCGCCAGACTCACCCATGCCGTAACCTTTAATGGTTTTGGCTAAAATAACGGTGGGTCTTTCTGTTTCTTTACAGGCCGCATCGTAAGCTGCATAAACTTTCGCCGGATCGTGTCCACCACGGTTTAACTCCCAGATATCTTTATCTGACCAATCAGCCACCATGGCTTGTAACTCTGGTGTATTAAAGAAATTTTCGCGAACGTACGCGCCGTCTTTAGCTTTCATGGTTTGATAATCACCGTCCACGCAATCCATCATACGTTTACGCAAGTGGCCTTCTGTGTCGCGAGCTAACAAAGCATCCCAACGGTTGCCCCAAATTACTTTGATAACATTCCAGCCAGCGCCCCTGAATTCAGACTCTAGCTCTTGAATAATCTTGCCGTTACCCCGTACCGGGCCATCCAGTCGTTGCAAGTTACAGTTAACAACAAATACTAAGTTTTCAAGCTTTTCACGCCCGGCCATACCAATAGCGCCTAACGATTCTGGCTCGTCGGTTTCACCGTCCCCCAAAAACGCCCATACTTTTCTGTCTTCAGTTTTTGCAAAGCCACGATCTTCAACGTATTTCATAAAACGCGCTTGGTAAATCGCCATGATGGGCCCTAAACCCATCGATACCGTTGGAAATTGCCAGAAATCAGGCATTAACCATGGGTGTGGATATGACGAAAGCCCTCCACCATCAACCTCTTGGCGAAAGCCGTCCATTTGTTCTTTACTTAAACGCCCAAGCATAAATGCACGCGCATAAATGCCCGTCGCAACGTGACCTTGTACATAGACTAAATCACCGCCATGCGTTTCACTCGCTGCGTGCCAAAAATGGTTATAACCCACATCGTATAAAGTGGCTGATGAAGCAAAGCTGGCAATATGCCCACCCACATTAGTATCTTTATTCGCACGAAGCACCATCACCATGGCATTCCAACGTACGTATGATCTGATTTTATGCTCTAACGAGGTATCACCAATGTATTGCGCTTGCTTTGGAATGGTAATGGTATTGATATAGGCAGTTGCCGCGCTGAAGGGTATATCTGCGCCAGCTAAACGGGCTTTTTCTATCAATGTTTCTAATAGGTAATGCGCGCGTTCTTCGCCTTCGTGCTCTATAACAGCCTCAAGTGCTTCAAGCCACTCTTTCGTTTCTTGTGGGTCGATGTCGTTTGCGTTAAGACTAGAAATAGATGTATCAGTTGTCATGCTTACTCCAAATTATCAATGATGAAAAACCAGCTATGCAAGGGCTTCCTACAAAACGTTATTCTGAACTATACTTAAAAGCAATTCGCGTACCAATTAGCCAGCAACTGATACATAAGGCCTTTTAACCAAAACTGTACTTCAATATTCAGTATATGCTAAATGATGACGAATACTATTTTCCCTTTGATTAAAATATACTCAAAATTACCATGAAAACAAACACTCTTTTTGTTCTAAGCATAGTCATCATCGCACTTTCAAACCCTGTCTTTGCGGGCAAACTCTACAAATGGGTTGATGAAAACGGCAATATTTCCTTTTCAGACAAAATTCAACCCAAAGACTCAAGGCTAGAAAGAGAAACATTAAATGAAAAGGGACGAACCATCGCCGTAAAAGACGCCGCAAAAACACCTGAAGAGCTTAAGCAATTTAAAAAAATTATAGCCCTGCAAAAAACGCAAGAAAAGATATTGCAGTCACAATTAGCAAATGACGCCGCTCTATTGAAAACATTTAGAGCAGAAGATGATATTACCACCTTAGCGAACAGCAAATTTGAGATGCTAGACTCACACATCAACATTTCTAACGGACAGTCTGCAACGCTCAAAAAACAACTGATAATTCACCAAAAAGCGGCCGCCAAATTCGAGCGTGAAGGTAAAAAAATCCCCGCGAAGAACATTGCCAATATTGCATCGGCACAAGGTCAATTTGACAAAAACCAACATGAAATAATGGCTTATGAACAACAGAAAGAAGACGTCGCTGCGCAGTTGGCTATTAATAAAGCCCGTCTTAGAACCTTAAAGCAACAGACTTCGGAAAAACCAAGTATTAACAGTGAAACAATTCCTAGTCTATTTTTAGGGGAAATATCTTGCCAAGCCAACAACTGTGATGCCGTATGGAACTCTGCAGTTGATTTTATTTCGCAAAAAGACGCCGTTGTTATTTTTACATCTAGCAGTTTGGTTTTAACGAAAACACCCCGACTCAGTAAAGACAAGGGCTTGTCATTAACCAAGATACAAAGCGAAACCGGTAGTTTAATTACCCTCGATATTCGTTGCGCCGATTCAAAGGGTGGTAAAGCCACCTGCAAAAGCCCACAAACAGCCCAACTCGTGGGCGAGTTTAACCAGCTAGCTAATTAATTTCTAACCAATAAGGTTCCCATGCCTTTGTCGGTTAGCAGTTCCAATAAAACCACGTGGGGGACGCGACCATCAATAATGTGTGCGCTATTAACACCGCCATTTAGCGAGTCCATCGCGCACTGAATTTTTGGCAGCATACCGCCATAAATAGTGCCGTCTTCAATCAGCTCATTAACTTGAGAGATTGATAAGCCTGTTAGCAATTCATCGTCCTTACTTAATAAGCCAGACGTATTGGTCAACAGAAGGAGTTTTTCCGCACCCAATACCTCAGCCATTTTCCCAGCGACTATATCGGCATTAATATTGTACGAAGCGCCGTCTTTGCCGACGCCAATGGGCGCAATAACTGGAATAAAATCGCCCTGAACCAGCATATTTACAACCGATGGATCAATGCTCTCCACGTGTCCTACATGGCCCATATCAATTAACTCTGATGCTTGCTCGGATTTTGCTTGTTGGCTTGAAATCTTTTTCGCGCGAATTAAATCGCCATCTTTACCGGTTAAGCCAACCGCCGACCCGCCGTGTTGGTTAATCAGACTAACAATTTCTTTATTCACCAAGCCACCCAACACCATCTCTACAACATCCATCGTGTCGCGATCCGTCACCCGAATACCGTCGACGAACTGGCTTTTCATCCCCAGTTTTTCAAGGTGCATGCCAATTTGAGGCCCACCACCGTGTACAACAACAGGGTTCAAGCCCACCTGCTTTAACAAAACAATATCACGTGCAAAGCCGCTTTTTAGTTCTTCATCCACCATCGCGTTACCGCCGTATTTAATGACAATGGTTTTGCCAGAGAATTTCTGGATATACGGTAACGCCTCACTTAAAACGTGCGCAGTTTGTATAGGGTCAATTTTATCGTTTTTCATTACTTTCTTACTCGTCAATGTTGCTTATCAATTGCTCTAAAATGGCAATTCAATATCGGGGTTTATTTTTAGCATTTGTTCCTTAAACAGGGCTTTAATTTGTTCTAGCGCGACCTCATCGTCCGCTTCAAAACGTAACACCAATGAAGGCGTCGTATTAGACGCACGAACCAAACCCCAGCCATGTTTAAATTCAACTCGAATACCATCAATGGTTATTATTTTAGCGTCTTCAAATGTTGATTTTGCTTGCAACTCTTCAACAAAACTAAAGTTTTCACCTTCTTGTAAAGCAATGTTTATTTCGGGCGTGCTGACGCTATCCGGTAACTCAGCAAAAATCTCAGCCGTCGGTCTAAACTCTGACGTCACAATTTCCAATAAACGAGCCGCTGTATACAACGCATCATCGAAACCATACCAGCGTTCTTTAAAGAAGATATGCCCACTCATCTCACCCGCCAATTCTGCATTGGTTTCTTTCATTTTCGCTTTGATTAACGAATGCCCCGTTTTTGCCATAATCGGCTTGCCGCCATGCTTGGCAATTACTTTGGCTAAATTTCGCGTACATTTTACGTCATAAATAATATCCGCACCGGCCTGTCTGGACAGCACATCTATCGCATACAACATCATTTGCCGATCTGGCCAAATCACATTGCCGTTAGAATCCACCACGCCTAGACGGTCACCGTCACCATCGAACGCCAAACCCAGTTCTGCTTCTTCTTCGCGTACTTTAGCAATGAGTTCTTGCAAGTTTTCAAGCTTGCTCGGGTCAGGGTGATGATTTGGGAAGTTACCGTCAATGTCGCAGTACAACGGCACCACGTCACAGCCTAGCGTCGATAACAACATGGGAGCAGCCTCGCCTGCTACGCCATTTCCGCAATCGACAACGACTTTAATCATGCGACCCAAACGAACATCCGCGGTAATCGCGCCAATGTATTCGGGCAACATGATCTGCTCCTGATAGGACCCTTCACCTGCCTCAAAGTCATCCCGTTCAATACGTTGATACAGGTTTTGTATGGCATCGCCTGATAACGTGTCACCCGCAATCACTATTTTTAAGCCATTATAATTTGCCGGGTTATGGCTACCCGTGATCATGACGCCGGACTGGGTATCTAACTGGTGCGTAGCAAAATACAGAACCGGTGTAGGTACTTGCCCAACGTCAATGACATCGCAACCTGTCGACTGAATCCCTTTGGCCAAGGATTCACTTAATCGCGGACTGTGCAAACGTCCATCACGCGCAATAACGATGGTTTTTTGTCCTGCATTTAACGCCTCTGTCGCTACCGCACGGCCTATTGATAAAACACCGGCTTCCGTTAAGGTTTCATCAACAATGCCACGGATGTCATACGCCCTGAAAATTGATTGCGGCACATCCATTTGTGTTTCCACTTCAATGGCGTCATCTTTCATAAAAATAGGGTTAACGGCTTGTTCCGGTTTTTTCTGAATATTCGCTTGTACGGCGTCTGAAATTTCTTTCTCGCTTAGCTGCTGCTCCTCTAATAGAGCTTCTCCTTCATCAATCACACGCGGTTTTTCTTTGTTCTTTTTAGCTTTTCGCTTTGTTAACGATTCCCCTAGTTTTTTACGTTTACCCGGATTCCCCAAGGTATTAATTAACATCCCCAATATAAAAATTGCAAGCAATGAACCAACAACATAAGTCATTAACTCATCTTGCGAGAGCGGCGCCTCTATTGCTTGTTTCTTAATCGTTATTTTCCAACGAGTACCAACCACTTGAATACTACCTAAACCTGCACCCGATTGGTGCGAAGACGCCCCACCAGAGGCAATTTTTAGGCCGCCTTGTTTCAAAAGCAGCCAACCGCCTTGTTCGCCCGCTAACGCAGACTTCAACGTTTTTTGTATTGCGTCTACATTCAAACTGGTTAACACAACGGCCAATGAGTCTTCGCCATCCATCACCGGCGCAGCCATCGCTATATGACGATTATCGCCACTCATCATGTGTACTTCGGGCATTTGTACTTTCTTCGACGTTTCAGCCCGTCTAATTAAATCCAGTCCTGCATACCCTAAGGGTGGGCTAACCGTCATATCAACTTGCATTAAACCTGGGCGCACAACGCGTAACTTAGTCATCTCATAGACTGATGAATGATGCCTGTTAACCCATGCTGTCACCGCTTGCGTATTCTCTTTTAAGCTGTCAATCAAAGCAGGGTCTTGCGCCAGAGCCGTAATAGAGCTGCGCCATTTCTTTACTTTAAGCGATAAATCGCTCGCTACTTTTTGCACACGCGCCGTCAACTGTTCCGCCTCGTCAATATTTTGCTGTTCAATTTGACCGAGGTAAACATAGCCCGCGCCACCAAGCGCAAGAACCAGCAACATCAGCATAGGAATAATCTTTTTTATCATGGAATTATCCTTTTCCTGTATGACCAAATCCACCTTCGCCTCGAAGGCTGTCATCAAAACTATCGACTTGTTCGAATTCAACTTGAACAACCGGCACGAAAACCATTTGCGCAATACGGTCGCCTATTTCAATCGTAAATTCGGTATTACCGCGATTCCAGCACGAAACAAACAATTGCCCTTGGTAATCGGAATCAATTAGCCCCACTAAGTTACCCAACACTATGCCGTGCTTATGTCCGAGTCCTGATCTCGGTAAAATCACTGCCGCTAAGTTTTCATCAGCAATGTGAATTGCCATTCCCGTCGGGATTAGTTTTGTCTCGCCCGGCTTTAGTAATAACGTTTCATCCAAACAGGCGCGCAAGTCTAAACCCGCTGAACCAGTCGTTGCATATTCAGGCAGTGGGATTGATTTTCCTAAACGTTCATCCAATAATTTAAGCTGTATTTTTTTCATGGTACCTTGTTGCTATTAATGCGATTAACTCTCGTGCCAACTCTGGCTTTGGCATGCTGCCAATTTCCTGCTCACCACCATTCCAATACACCGACAAAGCGTTGAGCTCACTGTTAAATCCACCGCTGACTTTTCCAACCCAATTTGCCGCAATCATATCCAAAGACTTTCGCTCTAGTTTGTCTTTTGCGTACGCTTCTAAATTATCTGTTTCTGCCGCAAAGCCAACGCAGAACGTCGTATCATCTTGTGTTGCTACATCAGTCAATATATCGGTGGTTTTCACCAGCGTTAATTGCATCTGCGTGGCGTTCTTTTTGATTTTGTTATTAGCAATTTCAAGCGGCGTGTAGTCCACCACCGCGGCCGATGCAATAAAGATATCTGCCCATTTAGATTTTTCCATTACCGCTTCAGCCATTTCATGTGCGCTAACAACATCAATGCGTTCCAAGCCGGATGGTGTTTGAAGCTGCACAGGGCCAGCCACTAACGTAACATGCGCGCCAGCCTCTACGCACGCTTGTGCGAGCGCAAAACCCATCTTCCCTGAACTGTGATTGCTGATATAACGAACAGGGTCTATCGCTTCTCTTGTTGGTCCTGCGTTTAATAACACATTCAACCCCGCCAACTCACCCGTTTGAAAATGCTCCACTACCGACTGCACCAGTTCTTCCGGCTCTAACATCCGGCCCAAGCCGACTTCGCCACACGCTTGAACCCCTTCCCCAGGGCCTAAAATAACGACACCTTGTTTTTGCAATTTACGAAGATTATCTTGCGTATTGGGATCATCAAACATCGCGCGGTTCATCGCCGGTGCAAGCATCACTGTTTTTTCTGTTGCCAATAAAAGCGTTGTTAGTAAATCGTTCGCCATACCTGACGATAAACGCGCAATAAAATCTGCGCTGGCAGGCGCAACCAATACAACATCTGCCCAACGCGCTAAGTTAATATGTCCCATGCCGGCTTCTTCTTCAGCATCAAGTAACTGGGTGTGCACGGGAAAACCGGACAGTGCTTGAAAGGTTAACGGCATTATGAACTCTGTTGCCGCCGGCGTCATAACAACACGTACTTCAGCGCCCAAGGTTTGGCACTGGCGCAATATTTCCGCCGCTTTGTACGCCGCTATTCCGCCCGTTACACCCAACAATATGCGTCGATGTTGAAGTTTATTCACAATAATTTAACTGTCTATCTGAAACTAAAACCACATTATGTCACACAACACGATATATTCTATGCTGCATGCCATTAACGTTATCAAGGGATGATTATGTCTATTACTGACTGGCCCGAGCAGGAGCGTCCACGTGAAAAACTATTGAGTCGCGGCGCGGCCGCGTTATCTGATGCCGAACTGCTGGCTATCTTTTTACGCACGGGTACGAAGGGTGTCACTGCCGTCGATTTATCACGTTTATTACTAAAACAATTTGGCTCACTCAACACACTCATGCACGCGAGCCAAGACGACTTTTGCCAAGGTCACGGACTGGGAAACGCTAAATATGCTCAGTTACAAGCCGTAACTCGAAATGTCGCGCCGCTACCTACAAGAAACCATCAGCAATCAGCACAGCATCAATAATATTGAAGACACTAAAAAATATCTGAGAAGCAAGCTAGCGCACCAACAATGTGAAGTCTTTGCTTGCCTCTATTTAGATAACAAGCACCATGTTATTGCATACGAAGAGTTATTCTTTGGCACCATCGATGGCGCAAGCGTGCATCCACGTGAGGTTGTCAAAAGCACGCTTCAGCATAATGCTGCCGCCGTTATCTTTGCCCACAACCACCCATCGGGAAACCCGCAACCTAGTCAGTCGGACATTAATATCACTCAGCAATTAACAAGTGCATTGAAACTTATTGACGTGAGAGTGCTAGATCACTTAATTATTGGTAAAGGAAGCGCTACATCACTCGCTGAACTTGGCCATTTATAAAACGATGCTACGTTGGCTTATCACCCCTTCCTCGTCAAGGAAGCTTCTACTCTTCAAGCATGTGCTTATTAAACAAGCAAATTTAGCCTTAAAATGACGTTTTACTTTACTAAAAAAGCGTATTCTGGTATAAATTCGCACCGTTTCGCAGTTAGCTGCTAACCCAAATTAATTTAAACAGAGGTTTTATCATGTCTAAAGTATGCCAAGTCACTGGCAAGCGCCCAATGTCGGGAAACAATGTTTCTCACGCGAAAAATAGAACTCGTCGTCGCTTTGAGCCGAACCTGCACCACCACCGTTTTTGGGTAGAAAGTGAAAATAAATTTGTTCGTTTACGCGTCTCTGCAAATGGCATGCGTACCATCGACAAAAAAGGTATTGACGTGATTTTGGCTGACATTCGCTCACGCGGCATAAAAGTTTAAGGATTGATAAAATGAGAGAGAAAATCAAACTAGTTTCTAGTGCAAAAACAGGTCATTACTACACAACGACCAAAAACAAACGCAACATGCCTGAAAAAATGGAAATCAAAAAATTTGATCCGACCATTAGACAGCACGTTATCTACAAAGAAGCGAAGATTAAGTAGTCGCTTCCCTAAAGAAGTTACTATTTGCTTCTTCGAATACTAAAAACCCGTCTCTAGACGGGTTTTTTTTGCACTTCTTTTAAGGCGATATAGACAACGCCATTTTGCTCAACAAAATCCAGCGCTTTTAAAAATTGACCGCCACAAGGCCCTGCAAAACACTCACCATTTTCAGTTTTAAACATCGCGCCGTGTATCGAGCACTGGATGTATTGACCAGAGAGCGTTAAAAATTGATCTGGCGTCCAGTTTAACGGCGCACCGGTATGCGGACAACTGTTCCTGTATGCCCGTAACGTATCATCTTCTTCGCGCACCATAAACCCATCACAACCGCTGCTCCCACCAAGATTGATATTAAACGCGCGTGAACTCTTACTGGCTAGAGACTCTACTTCAACGGCCTTTACATAATGGACGCCAGCAACTTCTATTTTTTCCACCAGCCCTTTTTCTCTTTTTCGGGTTCTAGTTCATTCGACTCTTGCTCTTGATTAGCCAGAGCCTGCATAGACAGTATTTTTTTCTTTAACGCCAAGTTCATTTTTTCGCTATTTTCCAACTTCACTTGCATCGCCTTAATATCACTTTCAGTTTGCTCCCGCACCAAGTTAAGCTCAGATTTCACAGCCTTTAACTCGTTCCTTTCTTCTTCGCTAGGCGCCTCATCAACATCTACGGCTGACCTTTCCAACTCGCCCACGCGTCGCCTTAAATCATCTTTTTCCATCTTCACAGCTTGCAATTGATCTGCTAAATCTCCGCTCTCTTTTTTACCTTCATTTTGTAACGACGATAATTCTTCAACTTTCACCAGCAAATATTTTGCTTCGTCTTTTGCCACCGACAGCTCGTCAGTGAGCAAGCTAAGCTTGCCTTCATTATTTTGATTTGAATCGGCAATTGAACGCTCTTTTTCCTCGCTTTCCGCTTTTAGAGCGCGCGTTAATTCATCAATTTTTTGATGCGCTTGTTTAAGCCCTTCATCGCCCGATACGCTGCTTTCCCTTAACTCACTTAATTCAAACGCCGTTTTTTCTGAGCTACTAGACGCCGCCGACAATTTCTCATCAAGTTTCATCAAATCAGCTTCTAACACGTCTCTTTTTTGGTCCGATTCTTTTAGTTTATTTTCGGCATTAATTAGCTGCTGCTTGAGCGCCCCCTCTTCCGAACCACGCGCTGAAGAAAGCACAGATAACCTGTCGGTTAATTCCTTAACCTCTCCCTCTGCATCATTCGTTTTCGTTTGAGCAGTCTGAAGCGCCTCGTGTGATTCATTTAACGCCTGCTCTAAGGCGGCTTTAGATATTTCAATCTCACCGGCTGTTAGTTTGTTTGCTGACGCAGCTTCTTTGTACTCCACCACTTCTTTGAGCGCATCATCTAACTGTGTCAACAATGCTTGCTGATCGCCCGTCGATGCTGATAGTACGGCTTCTGCATCGGAGGCTTTTTGTTTTAGACTGCCGTTATCATCACTGACGGTAGCCAGTTTTTCGCTCACATCTGAAAGCTGTGTTTGCATTAATTTTAATTTATCTTCTAATGCTGCAACTTGCTGAGATGACTCAAGCAACTTCAGCTCTTCAACTTCTTTATTTTCCACTGCTAAAACAATCTCTTCACGAGCCCTTCTGAACTCTTCTTGAAGCGTTTGATGCTCGTCAGTTTCATTGGATGACTGCTTTTTTAATGCCGTTAATTGCTCTTGTAATTGAGTGTTCTCATCCGTCGCTTGTTTGAATTGCTGCTCAACACTGTTTTTTACTTCTGATGCATTCGCTAAATTTATTTCCATTTGGGCCAAGCGCTCAGTTAACTCACCTTCTACCGTTTCTTTACCGGTCGTAACGGCGCTTAACGATGCCTCCGCACGTTCTGCTTGCTGATGTGCTGCGCTTAATTCCGTTTCCAACTTTGCCGTATCAATAACTGACACGTCTATCTGCGCCTTAGATGCTTCTAAATCCTTTTGTAGCTGATCGTTAATTTCTTTTTGATTCGCCACCGCAGTTAGGTTGCTTTGTGCTTTTTCTCTTAGCGCAGCCGCACCTTGCTCAGTTGTTTCAAGCTGGCTTTTAAGTGTGTCATGTTCAAGCAATAGACTTGTTAATTTTTGACTCGCTTGATTTAATTTCTCTTCTAAGTCCTTATTCTCAGCTTTTTCGATTAATGACTGCTCAGTTAAACTTAACGTCAACTGTTCATTATCGGAAGCGGATGCCGCCAAATCACTTCGTCCTTGCTGGACCTTAAGTTCAGCTTCATTTAATTGTGTTTTAAACGACTCAATTTCAGCCGACTTCTTCTGAAGTTCTGCATCGCTGTTTCTACCTGCATCGTCTAAGGAATTAAGCTGTTCCTCTAAGCGTTTAACGCTCTGCGTCATTGTGCTGAGGTCGTTCTCTTTTTCGTCTACCTGTTGCTTTAAGGCAGCTAAAGTTGACTCCAATTTTTCTTGCTCAAATACCGCTTGCGTCTTATATTCAGTTAATGCTTGCTCACCCTGCGATCTAATTTTCTCAAGCTCACCTAATGCTTCGTGCAATAAACTATCCGCTTCTTCTTTCGCTGCTTCAGTTCCAACCACATTATTACGCATGTCTAATAATTGCGCATTTAAAGCATCAATCTGCTCATCTTTTTTCAACAACCCTGTCGATGAATCTTGCTCTAGCAACTCAACCTTTCTTTGAAGGTTAACGTTGAGTTGCTCGGCTTCATTCGCGTTACTTCTCAGGTCGTCGATGCTTTTATCAATCGCTGTTTTTTGATCTGTTAAGTCAGTAATTTTCTGGTTAGCTTTCGCAAGTTGTTGCTCATAGTTTTGGGATAATTCAGACTCCTGACTATTAGCATTGTCTAACTTGTTTTTTAGTTGTTCCAACTCCAATTGCTTGGCCGTTAGAGCCTCATCTTTTGCAGTCGCCTCTGTATTTTTTTCACTTAACGCTTGTTGAGCAATCGCTAATTCGCTACCTGAGCCTGCCGCTTCTTCAGCCACACGATTTAGCTCTGTTTGATTTTTTTCTAGCTCGGCAACAAGCGCTGCGTTGCTGCCTTTTTCGACCGATAACGCTGCAACTAATTCAGCGCCCCGACGCTCATTATTTGCGTTACTTTCTTTAAGTTGTTCCGTATGCGTTTGAGAGGATACTTGTAATTCAGCTACTAATTGAGCTTGCTGATCGTGTTGCTGCTGCAGGTTGTTTCGCTCTAACTCCAGCGTATTTAACTTTTCGTTTGATTGCGCGCACAGTTTCTCAAGTTCAAATATTTTATTTTGAGCGGTTGTTAATAATTGTTCATTTTTAGTTTCATCAACCCCGCCCGTTGAACTGAGATGTTTTTTTGCAACAGCCACTTCCGGCTTTGTAATGTCTTCTGGTATCGGTTTGGTCGGCATCGGTTTCGCTGCTTTTTGCAAGCCTTCCATACCGCCCTTCAAAATCAGCGCATTAAAGCCAAACTTCAGCAGTAGAAACGCTGTCGCCTCGCTTGTTCGCCCTTTCTCACACACCAAGACCTGCAATTGGTCATGTTTTAACTCAGAAACCTTCATTCTCAAGGAGAAAAAGGGGATATTCACACTGCCATCGATACAGCCTTCCTCATAGGACTCAACCACTCTAACGTCAAGCCAATTAGCACCTCCATTAACTTTTTTCTGTCCTTCTTCAAAACTGACGTACTGCAAAACAGGCTCTTTGACCAATGAAATAAAATTGGCTTTCGAAAGGCGAAGCATTTGGCCTTTTCCTTTCATTCGAACGGTGACGTTACGCGGATTACCTGACAATAGCGCGTCTTCACCAAAAGCTTCGCAGCTATGCAATTCAGCCAATTTAACGGGTCGCGCACCTTCGGTAGGCTGACGGATTAACTCGCAATCGCCCGATTTAATGATGTAATAGAAGTCCGCTTCATCGCCTTGATTAACAACAATTTCACCTGCTTCAAATGCAACTTCTTCCATCTGCATCATAATTTTTTGCAAATTAGATGCCGGTAAGCGCTGGAATACAGGCGATTGCAACATCGTTGTCATCCAATCACCTCCCTGATCTTCCACCTCGTCCACCATATAGGTTTGGCTGGTGTCTTCTTGCCGTTCCACATCAAGTTTATACGTGGGTATGCGTACAATACGAGCCTTCGACTTAGTAACCGCTTTTACTTTTCTCGGAATATGGTGCGCAATGGCAAATCGGGCTGCCTCTGAACCCGTTACAACAGTTTCCATCTCCATGTCACCCGCATACAAAGAGATCATCCCACTCACCAAATAGATGAATTCTTTGGCATCATCCCCTTGTTCAAAGAGCACCGTTCCTTTCGCACATTCTTCTATTGGGCAGTCGTTACAAATTTCTGTGAAACGCGCGCTCGGCAACGTATTTAAAGGAATAAAATTCTTTAAAATGTCCTGACTACTGTGGTTTGGTTTAGCGCTCATTTAACTGCTTATAATAAATTCCCAACGTTTTACCTATATAGTGTAGTCCATACTGAAAATTTGATGCTATTTCGTGATGAAAACTTAACATTTTGCCAATTTCATCACGGTCTTGTTTTTTAGTCGCAATGCACTTTAAATCGTTCATTAGAGATTCAGTATTTTTCAGTTAGAATATCGCTTATACACATCAACCAACAAAAGGAAGAACCCATTGAGAGACAATCAATTTTCGTGGTCAAGCTTTTTTATCCGACTATGCGTTGCCTGCACGTTAGTTTTTGCAAGTTATAACCCTGCCGGATTATCGTATTACCACTGGGCCATTACCAACATTCCAGACATCACCTCTGTCATGGCTTTTTCTGGGCTTGTCCTGCTTATTGGCTGGGTCGTTTATATCCGTGCGACGCTGCGCTCTCTTGGTGTTATTGGCATCACCTTAGCCATCGCATTATTTGGTACATTATTTTGGATGATTATCGACTGGGGCATTGTCTCTGCCGACAATGTCGTCGCTGTCACTTACATTGTTCAAGTTATCTTATGTCTCATCATGGCAACCGGCATGTCGTGGTCGCATATTCGCCGTAAAATGAGCGGCCAAATTGACGCTGACAATGTGGACGATTAATACAGGAGTCTGATTCATGTCTTTAGCCCGTCTGTTACTCATCAGTTGCCTTAGCGTTACAAGCATCTCTACACTGGCAGCGCTGCCTTTATTTACGGCTGAACAGCCGCTACCAAGTTTGGCGCCCATTCTTGAAAAAGCAACGCCCGCTGTGGTCAACATTGCCACTAAAACCGTGGCGCAACAGCGTGAGAGCCCGTTATTACAAGACCCGCTCTTTCGGCGTTTTTTTCAAATCCCGAGATCACCTAAACGCTCATCTCAGAGCTTAGGTTCAGGCGTTATTATTGATGCCGATAAAGGGCTGATTCTCACCAATCAACACGTCATTAATAAGGCCGACAAAATCACCGTCACCTTGCTAGATGGCCGTTCTTTTAACGCTACCGTCGTGGGCGGCGACCCTGAGTCGGACGTTGCGGTTATTAAAATTAACGCTGACCGGTTGGTGGCGCTAAACATTGCAGACTCCGATGCCTTACGTGTGGGTGATTTCGCCATTGCTATTGGCAACCCATTTGGACTCGGCCAAACCGTCACATCAGGCATCATCAGTGCATTGGGCCGCTCTGGCCTTGGTATTGAAGGCTATGAAGATTTCATTCAAACCGACGCCTCCATTAACCCCGGCAATTCCGGTGGCGCACTCATTAACCTACGCGGCGAATTGATTGGTATTAATACCGCCATTATTGCGCCCAATGGCGGCAACGTCGGCATTGGCTTTGCCATCCCCAGCAACATGGCCATCAGCTTAAAAAACCAGTTAGTTAAGTTTGGTAAAGTAAATCGTGGGAAATTAGGCATCAGCGTTCAAAATTTAACACCCGAACTGGCCTCCGCCTTTAATGTCTCACTAAAAAGCGGCGTCGTCATCAGCCAAGTTGAATCAGGCTCACCAGCCGAAAAAGCCGGCTTACACCCTGGCGATATCGTCTTAAACGTTAATGGCAAAAAAACCAAAAACAGTGCCAGCCTGCGAAATAGCCTAGGACTACTGAGCGTAGGTGACAAAGCAACGTTGAATATTTTACGTAATGCAAAGCAACGAAGCGTCACCATCAAAATAGGCAAGCGGAAAATTGCATCTGTCGATGGCACTCGCGTCCATAACCAACTTAAGGGCGCTATGTTGTCGAATTTATCGCCAGAAGATAAACAAAACAATATAAAACATGGCGTTAAAGTCATTGGAATAGAAGTCAATTCAAAAGCGTGGATTAACGGCTTGCGAAAAGGTGACGTTATAGCCCGCGCCAATAGAATACAAACACGCAATATCATTGAGCTTATCAATGCCGCCAAGAAGCGCAAATCATTACTGCTCAATGTTCAGCGTGGCAACAGCGCTTTCTTTTTAATTATTCGGTAATTTATATGCCCACTAACGATCGTCAATTTGTCCCGCTAAACATCGCCATTATGGTGGTATCTGACTCCCGAACCGAAGAAACGGATACCTCAGGAAAAACACTGGTTGACCGATTAACAGCCGCTGGCCACCAATGCGCGGAAAAAGCCATTATCATCGATGATATTTATCAAATACGCGCCAAATTATCCACATGGATTGCTGACCCTAGCATCAACGCCATTATCACCACCGGCGGCACAGGTGTAACAGGCAGAGATGGCACACCCGAAGCGGTTCAGCCCTTGCTGGATAAAGAACTGGATGGTTTTGGCGAAGTATTTCGCAGCATTTCGTACAATGAAATTGGCACATCAACCATTCAGTCTCGCGCCATTGCAGGCGTTGCAAATGGTCATTATATTTTCTGCGTCCCTGGCTCTTCTGGCGCCTGCCGAACCGCTTGGGATAAGTTAATAAACGCACAATTAGATTACCGAACCCGCCCCTGTAATCTGGTTGAAGTGATGCCTCGCTTACTCGAAAAATAGCACCATGAAAACAGCACCCTTTATCGCGCTGGGCGCTCTAATGGCTTTTCTAGCCGTGATGTTTGGCGCATTTGGCGCGCACGCGCTTAAAGACCAGTTATCCGCACACTATTTAAGCGTTTTTCACACGGCGACAAACTACCAAATGTGGCACGCCATGGGCTTAATCATCATTGGCATGCTGAACCAACAATCACCATCGAAGCACCTATGCCGTGCGGGTTGGCTAATGTTTGCTGGCATCGTCATTTTCTCAGGTAGCCTGTACGCGCTTAGCCTAAGCGGCATTAAAATACTTGGCGCAATAACGCCCATCGGTGGTGTTTGTTTTTTAATCGCTTGGCTGTTAGTGGCCTACTCAACCATCAAATCTAAATAATCATTATGTCTGACACCCAACAAAAGACCATTTACCTCAAAGATTACACTGTGCCTGAGTTTTTAATCAGCCACACGCAGTTGCACTTTAACTTGTCTGCCGACGACACCGTGGTGCGCTCTAAGTTGAGCATAAAGCGCAACCCTGCATGTAAAAAAACCAACCCTAACCTTGTCTTAATGGGCGAAGACCTTGAGCTCATATCCATTGCCGTAAACGGCCAAGCACTCAGCAGCGAACACTACACCTTAAACCAACAAACGTTAACCATAACGCAGCCCGCCGATAGCTTTACGCTTGAAATAAGCAACCGCATCAACCCGGCTAAAAATACCGCCCTTAGCGGCTTGTACGAATCAAAAAAAATGCTTTGCACGCAATGCGAAGCAGAAGGCTTTAGGCGCATTACTTGGTATTTAGACCGGCCCGATGTTATGTCTATTTTTAGTGTCACCATTGAAGCAGATAAAACCCTTTACCCAATTTTATTATCCAATGGCAACCGCGTAGACAATGGCACGCTGAGCAACGGAAAACACTGGGCCAGTTGGCAAGATCCGTTCCCAAAACCAAGCTACTTATTTGCATTGGTTGCCGGTAATTTAGCCTGTTTAAGCGACAGCTTTACCACCTGCTCTAATAAAAGTATTGCGCTAGAAGTTTACGTAGAAGAACACGATTTAGACAAAACTCAACACGCCATGCAGTCACTTAAAAATGCCATGCGCTGGGACGAAGAAGCCTTCGGCCGCGAGTATGACCTTGATGTGTATATGATTGTTGCCGTTAGCCATTTCAATATGGGCGCTATGGAAAACAAAGGTTTAAATGTTTTCAATACAAAATACGTCTTAGCCAGCCAGAAAACGGCTACCGACACTGACTTTGAAAACATCGAAGCGGTCATCGGCCACGAGTACTTTCACAACTGGTCGGGCAACCGCGTTACCTGCCGAGATTGGTTTCAGCTGAGTTTAAAAGAAGGTTTTACCGTCTTTCGCGACCAACAATTCACCGCCCATCAAACATCAGACGCCGTAAAACGCATCAAAGATGTGAATATGTTGCGGACACATCAATTTGCCGAAGATGCAGGGCCGTTATCACACCCTATTCGTCCTGATTCATTCGTAGAAATTAATAACTTCTACACCCTCACTATTTACGAAAAAGGCGCAGAAGTTGTGCGGATGCTACACACCCTTTTAGGCGAGGGTGGCTTTAGAAAAGGCTGTGATGTGTATTTTGAACGGCACGATGGTCAAGCCGTAACCACCGACGACTTTATTAAAGCACTTGAAGATGCCAACGATACCGATTTCAGTCATTTCAAAAACTGGTACAGCCAAGCAGGCACGCCCGTTGTAACCGTTAACAGCGATTACAACGCTAACGATAAAACATACACATTAAGCTTTAAACAACACTGCGAAGCCACGCCCAATCAAGACACTAAAGATAACGTCCACATCCCTATCAGTGTTGGCCTACTGAGCGCTGATGGGCAAGAAATAAGCCTGCAAGATGGTCAAAAAACAACCGTACTAGAATTAACCGACAGCGAACAACACTTCACGTTCAACAACATAAGCGCCGAGCCAACGCCGTCTATTTTACGGGGCTTTTCCGCACCCGTTCAGCTCAAACATGCCTTAACCATTGAGCAGCAGATTCATTTATTTCAACACGACAGTGACACATTTAACCGCTGGGAAGCTGGGCAAAACGCCTTAAGTCGATTAATTTTCGACAACGTAGAAGCCATACAAAACAAACAAACACCGCCGCCCATACCCAACGCGCTGATTGACGCTTTTCGCAGTATTTTGCAACACCCGCTCAGCGACCTTGCCTACCAAGCCTTGTTATTGAGTTTGCCATCAAAAGCGTACTTAGTCGAACAAATGGCCGTTATTGACATCAACGCCTTGTACCAAGCGCACCATGCCGTGAAAAAGGCGCTGTCCGCCGCACTAAGCGCACTATGGCTTAGCAACTACAACGCATATCACCAAATAGACGCCGGCATTGCTGCGCAAGACATCGCTCAGCGTAGCTTCAAAAATTTGTGTTTAGATTATTTAATGGCGCAACAAGACAGCTCAACAATTGCCCTGTGTACCGCGCAATTTGATGCGGCACAAAACATGACCGACCAGATTGCAGCATTGAGCCAGTTAAACCATATCGAACCACCACAAAGCGCGCCTTATTTCGATGCCTTCTATCAACAATGGCGAACAGAAGACCTGGTCATTGATAAATGGTTTGCGCTGCAAGCTTCCTCTGAAAAATCAAACGCACTAAACGATGTAAAACGCTTACTCGAACACCCCGATTTTGACATGAAGACCCCTAATCGTGTTCGCAGCGTCATCAGCACATTTGCCATGGCTAACCCGCTTCATTTTAATGCAGCAGATGGTTCTGGCTACGCCTTCATTGCAGATAACATCATTGCCTTGGATGCCATTAACCCACAAGTTGCCGCGCGACTCGCTAACTCGCTAAGCCGTTGGACAAAGCTGGATACGCAAAGGCAACAACTGGTTAAACAACAACTTTCTCGTATACAATCACAAACAGCAATATCAAAAGACGTACTTGAAATTGTCACCCGCAGCCTAGCGGCTTAACACCACACATTATTGGAGAACATAGATGGGCTTTATTACATTTTTAATCATTGGTGGCATCGCAGGCTGGTTGGCAGGTAATTTCATGAAAGGCGCAGGTTTTGGCCTCATCGGCAACGTAGTTGTTGGTATCGTTGGCGCCATGGTCGGCGGCTTTGTGTTTGGCTTACTCGGTATTTCAGCAGGTGGATTCATCGGCTCGATTGTTACCGCAACCGTTGGCGCAGCGTTGTTGTTATACATTGTCGGCCTTGTTAAAAAGTAACAACGTTTTCGTTCAACGGTATAAAACGCCCTACGGTGAACTTTTAATAGGCGCGTTTAACGAACAACTTTGCTTATGCGACTGGCAATACAGACGCATGCGAACGACGATAGACAAGCGCATTCAAACCGCTTTAAAGGCCGAATACATAGAACAAGCCTGCCCAACGATAGACGAAACCATTCGTCAATTAGACGAGTACTTCGCCCATCAACGAGAGCAGTTTGATTTGCCTTTATTAATGCTCGGCACAGACTTCCAACAGAGCGTTTGGAATGCTTTGCTCAGCATACCCTATGGCACAACTCAGTCATATCTTGAGTTAGCCAATAGCATCGGCAATAAAAAGGCTGTGCGCGCGGTGGCCACAGCCAATGGTGCCAATGCAATGAGTATCGTTATCCCTTGCCATAGAGTCATCGGCAGCAACGGTGAATTAACCGGCTACGCAGGTGGTTTATCGGCTAAAAAACGTTTATTGTCGCTTGAGCAGGATTTAAGCGATAAACATTGTTAAAATAGCGGTCTTTACTGTTTATTAAGAAACCACATGACCAATAACGACATTCTACGCCGCATCCGCTATACCTTCGATTTTGACGATTCAACAATGATCAAGATATTTGAACAGGTTGAAATGGATGTAACACGCGAAAAAATAAGCATTTGGTTAAAAAAAGATGACGACGAGGCTTACGCCAGTTGCAGCGACGTTAATTTTGCTACTTTTCTAAATGGTTTAATCATAAAAAATCGTGGTCGGCAAGACGGTCCTTTGCCTGTTGCGGAAACTAAGTTGACCAACAACATTGTTCTACGTAAGTTGAAAATTGCTCTCGACTTAAAAAATGACGATGTTTTAAGCCTCTTGGCATCGGCCGGTTTAGTCTTAGGTAAACACGAGCTTAGCGCATTTTTTAGAAAAAAAGGCCATAAGCATTACCGCACGTGCAAAGATCAAGTGTTGCGTAATTTCTTGCAAGGCATTCAAGCCAAACATCGCCCTGCAGCTGATTAGTGTTTAATACCGTTTAGGCGCTCGGCAAAGGCATGTAACATGGCGGCTGTTGCGCCCCATATTTGGTAACCGTTATACATCAGCTCCAAATACAACCTGTTTTCGCCTTTCCAGAAAATTTCTTTTCGCTCATAAGCTGCCATATTGAGCACGGTAGATAGCGGCACTTCAAACACCTCGGCGACTTCAAATTCATCAATTTTTAATTCAAAGCTCGCATCAACAAAGCCAACAATCGGTACCACGCAAAAATCAGTCACCGTTAAGTACGGTTCGATAACACCCACTAATTCAATTAAGTGTTTATCAACCCCTATTTCTTCAGCTGTTTCTCTTAACGCGGTATTCAAGGGAGAAACATCAATTGCATCTGCTCGCCCACCGGGGAAACTCACTTGACCTGGGTGGTGATGAAGATGGTCGGTGCGTTTAGTGAGCAGTATCTGCCACTCGTTTCTTTTTACTAACGGAATCAAAACGGCAGCGTTGGTTAAACCATCATCACGTTCTTCAGGTGTCCAATCAGAAACACTCGTCAACGGCTCTAAGCTTTCAATGATATGCTGGCGCTTCATAAATACGTCACTATCACTGATGCAGGTATTAACGTAGCAACGGTTTGGTGATGTCTGTTGCTCGGAATTTAAACGCCTTAGCCTTTCTATCTTGAAAGTAATACTCCAGTGACATCCGCATGGTTTCAAACGCCAACTCATCCCACGGAATGTCATCCTCAGTAAACAACCGAGTCTCTAAACTTTCCACGCCGCTTGAGAATTCAGGCTTCAACAGTGCTGAGCGGTACATCATGTACACTTGATTAATGTGCGGCAAATTAAACACCGCGTATAACTCATCAACCGCAACAACAGCCTGCGCTTCTTCTAACGTTTCTCTAACAGCCGCTTGCTCTGTCGTTTCGCCCAGTTCCATAAAACCTGCTGGTAACGTCCAAAAGCCTCTTCGTGGGTTTATCGCACGCTTACAAAGCAAAACTTTGTCTTCCCAAACAGGGATGCAGCCAGCAATAATTCGCGGATTTTGATAATGAATGATGTCGCATGAGACACAAACGTCCCGCAACCGATTGTCCCCAGCTGGCACGTGTGATTTTGTATCACTGCCGCATTGGGGGCAGTATTTCATGATGGGTCTAGCCAAGCATTTCGCCTAACAATTCGTCTTCCAATTCGATACGGTTTGCTAAGTGTTCACCTAGAATAGAAAGATCACCTGATAATTCATTAACGATTTTAGCGGGCGTTATTTTCTGGTATTTGTCATTAAAGTCCAATACCGCTTCCGTTGCTTTAGACATTGCTGGGTAAATTCTCGCCGCGGCTTCAACAACCGACTTACGACGCTCGCTACCGTCTAAAATTTTTGCATAAACGCCAAAGTGACCCAAGGAAATATAATCCACTGCCAGCTGGCAAAACGCTTGAATTAACTCTTCAAAACTTTTATTTGTCGGGTGCTCTTCAATACCCGATACGGTGCAATACAGTGTCCACACTTCTTTACGTTCTTGTAGAAGCTCTGTAATTAATGCTCCCGTGTGATCGCGCTCTTTAAACTGCACTACATTTTCACTAGACATGTCCCAGCCCTGCTTTATTATTTTCTATAGCACACTCTATGCCATTGCTAACTGTTCGACAATATATAAGTCCGCTTATTTAATTTCAAGATGCACTGCATCGCCAACAACAAGACGTTTACCGGCTTGGTTTGAGCTAATGTTTGTATTAACACTTAAGCGATACCAATGATCGAAACATGCAGAATCTGTCCAGCTCGGTTTAGTCTTAGCGCGCTGGTCTATAAACGTTTCATAAAATCCATCATAAGGCGCTCCAGAAGCAGGGTTTTTCATTGGCACTGAGCAGCGTGCG
>JBDOOJ010000068.1:0-4364 GCA_039830885.1 Cycloclasticus sp. | reverse complement strand
TTACAGTACCCGCTGGAAAGGTTGCTTCCAATACATCAATAGCGTCTAAGCCTGGCTTTAGCTCGCCCGTCACATTCGACACAATGTGCATGACATGGGAATAGCGCTCTATCACCATTTTATCGGTTAATTTAACCGTACCTGTTTTTGATACGCGGCCTGCATCGTTGCGGCCTAAATCAATTAACATAAGGTGCTCGGCGCACTCTTTGGGGTCGGCCAATAGTTCTTTTTCTAAGGCTTCATCTTCCTCACGTGTTGCGCCCCGGGGGCGTGTTCCAGCAATAGGGCGAACCGTCACTTGCTCATCTTCTAAGCGAGTTAAAATTTCGGGTGACGAACCCACCACGTGCGTATCACCTAAATCCAGATGATACATATACGGCGATGGATTCAAGCAGCGTAATGCGCGGTACAAATCAATTGGCGGCTCGGCATAAGGAATGGTCATGCGTTGTGATAACACGACTTGCATTACGTCGCCTTCAACGATGTATTCTTTCACGCGTTTTACTGCATTCTGAAAACCTTGTTGAGTAAAGCCTGAGACAAAATCGGCCTCATCAACCGCGGGCGTATCGCTTTGCCCAAAGGATGATTCAATGTGCGTGGTTTTAAGCGTCTGCACGATAGCATCTAAATGCGCCAAACCGTTTTGATACGCATCGGTCACAGACGGGTTAACGTGCGTCACAATCATCAGTTGATTATTAACATTATCGAACACCAGTACGTCTTTCGACACCATCAAGACGATATCCGGCGACCCTAACGGGTCCTCTTTGGCGGATTGCAGACTGACCTGTGCTGCTTTTGGCTCAATATAATGGATGGTTTCATACCCAAAATAGCCGACCAAACCACCGCTAAATCTGGGTAAGCCGTCTACTTCAGGTATTTTAAACGTTGCCGCATATTCACGTATCCAGTCTAGCGGCGCATTACTGCTTAGCGTATCGGTCGCCACACCGTTGGATTCCAATACAATCGTCTGGCCTGTGATTTTCACCACGTCTTTACAGGGCAAGCCAATAATTGAATAACGCCCCCAATTTTCCCCACCTTCTACGGATTCAAATAGGTAACTGTATGGCGCGTTTGCCAACTTCATGTACGCGCTAAGTGGCGTTTCTAAGTCGGCTAGAATGGTCTGCATCAGGGGTATGTTGTTATAGCCCTGGTCGGCGTATTGCTTAAATTGTTCGGGTGTCATGTTCTTTCTCTTAATTACTTCATCAATGGGTTGTTACTGCTGCTTAGTCTTGCCAGCTGCACCGCCATCGATTTTTCATTAACACACCCATTTTTAAACTCTTTGCCTACGCTGCTTGCTGCAGCAATTGATTGATCTGTGAGAAGTGGCTAATTACCACGTCCGCACCCAGTTGATGCACATCATAATCGCCGTGGTAACCGTAATCCACACAAATAGAATAAAAGCCAGCCGCTTGCGCCGCTTTAATATCATTCACCGAATCACCGACCATAATGGACTGCTCAGGTGACACGCTGAAAAATTCAGCCACTTCAAGTAAGGGCATCGGGTGGGGCTTTCGTTGAGCATACGTATCACCGCACGCCACTTTATCAAAATATTGTGATAAGCCAATGTCATCCAATAAGGGCACGGTGAATTGGCTCGGCTTATTGGTAATGCACGCGAGTTTGATACCAGACGCTTTGAAGGCTGCTAAGGTGCTAATAACCCCCTCATATATCACGCTATCTTTGTTCAAAAACTCGGCGTAATACTTTAAAAAAACAGGGTAGGCTTTTTCAAACACATCGTCAGGCACATCGCCTTTGATGTCACCTGACAACGCCCGTTTAATCAATAACTGCGCACCACTGCCTATCCACCCACGGACTTGCTCTTGCTCACGAGCCGGTAGCTTCAACTCGGCCATTGTATGCGCCACGGCTTGCGCAATGTCCGGCACGCTATCTAATAACGTGCCATCTAAATCAAAGGCCATTAACTTTATCTGGCAATTATCTCGTAACGATTTCAATCAACTGCCTTGGCAATTTGCTTACGCATACTGGTGATTGTTTTTGCGTAATCGTCGGTATTAAAAATAGCCGACCCTGCAACAAACATGTCTGCGCCCGCTGCGGCTATGTCGCCAATGTTGTCTATTTTCACGCCGCCGTCCACTTCTAAGCGAATGTCAAAACCACTGTCATCAATACGCTGACGAACTTGGCGCAATTTATCCAAGGTAGCGGGGATAAAGCTTTGACCGCCGAAGCCTGGGTTAACAGACATCAGTAAAATAACGTCCACTTTGTCCATCACGTGGTCTAAATAGCTTAACGACGTGGCTGGGTTAAACACCAAGCCCGACTGACAACCCAATTCGCGAATTAAGCCTAAACTTCTATCAATGTGTTCAGAGGCTTCTGGGTGAAACGTGATGATGCTGGCACCTGCTTTTGCAAAATCAGGAATAATTCTATCCACCGGTTTAACCATCAAATGAACATCAATCGGGGCTGTTACGCCGTGCTTACGCAAAGCTTCACACACCAACGGCCCAATGGTTAAATTCGGCACATAATGGTTGTCCATCACGTCGAAATGCACAACATCCGCACCCGCCGCTAGAACGTTATCAACTTCCTCACCTAAGCGGGCAAAATCTGCGGCTAAAATAGACGGGGCAATTAACGGTGTTTTCATATGTTTATGAACTACTTAAATAAAAAATGAAGCTTACCCGAAAGTGCGATTTATTTCACCCAAATCGCCTCTTTAACCCGTATATAGCCGACTATCTCAGGCGTCTGATCGATAAAAACTTATTTTCGGCGGTTATTTCCATTTCAAACACACCATAAATCCCTTCGTGAGTTAAAAACTGTCGTCCTTTATCGGCAGCAAATTCAACCCGGAGACCATCGGATGATAGCGTGGAAATTACTTTCGCATGCCCCTTATACACAGATAGGAATGTGTCTGTTGAAATGGCTAATTTAAAAATTAATCGCTGAACTTCCATCCGATGATTTTACGCTAACACCGAGTTGACACTAGATTTTTTACGCGCCGTGATGCACCATAAACACATCAACCAACTTAGCTTGTACAACATTGTATGTTTGAACGTTTTTTCACCCACATAATATTCGCTTTTTGTATCTGCATAAGCCAGATAACATTTGCCTCCGATATGGCGCGCGAAAAACGTATCGCAGATAATATTAAAGACAGCCTTATTACTGGCGAAGTCGTAATGCTTAAAGCGAATAGCGATGAATTCATCGCACTGATCAATAACGAAGAACCTAAAATAATTCGCGGCAGCGTTATCATTTTGCACGGCATGGGGTCCAACCCAAACGCACCACAAATTGTTTATCCATTACGCAGTCAATTAGCTGAATTAGGTTGGATCACCGCCTCAATTCAATTGCCGATAACGGCCCAAGACGCATCAATCAGCGAGAATTTGGCGTTGATAAAAGAAAGCGGCCCTCGCATTCAAGCCACTCTCAACTACATGCGCGAAAACTACAAAAACACTCGGTGTGTTTTAATCGCCCACAGTTTAGGGTCGATAATGACTGCCAGTTTTTTAGCTAGCCAAGAAAAAAACGTCTGTGATGCTGTCGTGTTGATTGGCTTACCAACGCTGCCATCAGATTTGCCGGAAGCTAACTCAGTTGAATTGATCAAAAAAATCAACATTCCAACGCTTGATATCTACGGCAGCCAAGATTTAGCTAGCGTAAAAAAACTCGCGCCGACAAGAAAGTCGGCACTAAAGAATAACAACCCGCTCAATCGTCAAATTGAAATAGCCGGCGCCGACCATTCATTCACCGGTTTAAACGAAACCCTTGTTCGCTCAATACACAGCTGGCTTCGGTACGTGTTTGATGAAACCTCCCATTAACTTACTTTTATAAAGGAAACGTATGATCCCCCTCGCCATTAGTTTGCACGTTCTGTCCGCCGTTATTTGGGTCGGCGGCATGTTTTTCGCCTATCTCGTATTACGCCCTATCGCTGCCGTGCAATTTGAACCACCTCAACGGCTCACCTTATGGTCAAACGTATTTTCTAAATTCTTTCCCTGGGTTTGGGCGTCCGTTGTGCTGTTATTAGGCACCGGTTTTTGGCTTATTTTTAACAAATTTGGCGGCATGCAAAATGTCGGCGCGCATATTCACATAATGATGAGCATCGGCATTATTATGTCGCTTATTTTTATGCATTTATTTTTTACCCCAAGACGTCGTTTGACTCAAGCGGTGCTAGAACACGATTGGGAAACAGCGGGCAAAAATTTAGCCCACATCAGAATGCTAATCGGCATCAATTTAATCCTCGGTTTAACCGTTATAGTCGTCGCTACTGG
>JBDOOJ010000098.1:0-15103 GCA_039830885.1 Cycloclasticus sp. | reverse complement strand
AGAAACGGGTTAACAATGGATCAATACGCGGTTTTAGGGTTTCCAATTGGGCACAGTAAGTCCCCCGTTATTCACCAGCAGTTTGCTCAGCAAACAAATCAGTCGTTAGTGTATAAAGCGATAGAGGTTAAGCCGGAAGCATTTGATAAAACCATCGCCGACTTTTTTAAAGCAAACGGAAAAGGTGTTAATTGCACCGTGCCGCTGAAAGAGTTAGCTTTTGAGAAAGTAGACAGCCTAACTGAGCGAGCAAAATTCAGCGGGGCCGTTAATACCATTAAATTACTTGATGACGGTAGTTTGCTGGGTGATAACACGGATGGCGTGGGCCTATTAAGCGATTTATGCGAGCATTTAGATTTATCGTTAGCTGGAAAACGGATATTGGTGCTGGGTGCTGGCGGCGCGGCGCGGGGTATCTTAGGGCCGTTGTTAGAAGCCAAGCCATCTTGTCTATGTTTGGCGAATAGAACCGTGTCGAAGGCGCAAACGATGCAACAGCTGTTTGTACCGATTGGCGATATTCAGTCATCCAGTTATGAGGCATTGGCTGGCCAGCAGTTCGATTTAATCATTAACGCGACGTCTGCTAGTTTAACGGGAGACTTGCCACCACTGGCTAAGGGTTTGTTAGCTATCAACGGCGTTTGTTATGACTTGGCGTACAGCCAACAACCTACAGCATTCGTACGCTGGGGTGAAGAGCAAGGGGCGAGCTTGTCGATAGATGGATTGGGTATGCTGGTAGAACAAGCGGCCCATGCATTTAATGTCTGGCGAGGCGTTATGCCCGATACCTTAGCGGTTCGAGCAAGCTTGCGAAGCTAAGAAACCTCATCTAAATATTTATTCTTTAAGCGCACGTAGTTTTGAGGGGAATATTCAAGAAACTTCGCTTCGTTGTCGTTAATGGGACGGGCTTTTTTAACCGGCGAACCGACGTATAAATAGCCACTGTCCAATATTTTACCCGGCGGCACCAGGCTGCCGGCACCAATCATTACGCCGTCGTTAACAACAGCGCCATCCATCACAATAGCACCCATACCAATTAAACAGTGATTGCCAATGGTGCAACCATGTAGCGTGACATTGTGCCCCACGGTGACATCGCAACCAATGGTCAGTGGATAACCGCCAGGGTTGAAATCACTGGCGTGAGTAACGTGTAGGATGCTGCCGTCTTGGACATTAGAGCGTGCGCCAATGCTAATGCTGTGGATATCGCCTCGTATAACCGCTAAAGGCCAAACGGATACGTCTTCGGCAAGGGTGACGTCACCAATGACAACGGCTGTTTGATGAATGAAAACACGGTCTTGAATAGACGGTGCAATAGAGTCGAAAGATTTAACGGGCATAAGGTGTATCCTGTCCTATAATTTGGCAAACAATTTGTTTAAAGGAGAAAAACATGAGTGTATCAGGATTTATTAGCTTGGCGATTATTGTTGTGGTGGCGGGCTATGCCGTGGCGTTATATAACAGTTTGGTCAGCTTGAAACACAGCGTATCAAAAGCGTGGTCAAACATTGATGTGTTGCTTAAACAGC
Source organism: Cycloclasticus sp. (assembly GCA_039830885.1). GTDB lineage: Bacteria > Pseudomonadota > Gammaproteobacteria > Methylococcales > Cycloclasticaceae > Cycloclasticus. The sequence continues at coordinate 13,550 of JBDOOJ010000098.1, read as the reverse complement.
GGCACGACGAGCTGCCAAAGTTAGTTGAAACGTGTAAGCAGTACATGAAACATGAGAAAGAGACGCTCGAAAATGTCATGTTGGCGCGTTCAGGCGTTTCAAGTGCGTTAGGCAAATCAGATATAGCGGCGTTGGGGCAGGCAGAAACCAAAATGCGTCAAGGGCTGATGAACCTCTTTGCCGTTGCAGAGGCTTATCCAGATCTAAAAGCGAATGATTCATTTAAAGAATTACAAAAGCGTATCAGCCAATTGGAAAACAACATTGCAGACAGGCGTGAGTTTTATAATGAAAGCGTTAATTTAAACAATGTGCGCATTGAACAGTTCCCCGATATTTTAATTGCAAAGTTTTTTAGCTTTAACCCGTTCGATCTGTTGGAATTTGAAGAATCAGAAATTGCCGACGTGAGTGTAAAAAAATTATTTGAATGATGAATGATTTGGCGTATGCCATTCAACAATTACGAAACGATGAGTTTTGGTTGTACTTTGCCGGCGCGTGCATTGCGTCAACGGTCAGTTTGTACTTTTATTTTCGTTTTTTATGGCGCTATCGAATTATGCAGGACACCCCTACCGCACTGATACGGTCAGCCTCGCAGGGCTATAACGAATTTGAGGGTGTCGCAAAATTGTTGCCTGGCGAGCCTATTATTGCGCCGCTGACGAAACTGAGTTGCGTTTGGTATCAGTACAAGGTTGAAGAAAAGCAGTCGCATTACGTTCGTGGGCGCAGTCGTACCAGTTGGCACCTATATGAATCCGGTGTCAGTGATGGCGTGTTTGCATTACACGGGCAAACGGGTAAAGCGATTGTCGACCCGGATGACGCAGAAGTTGTCTACTCTGTGTCGGATACTTGGTACGGCAGTACGCCGTATCCAAGCGCGGGTCCCAAGGGTTTTAGCTCAAGAGCTTTTGCCATTGGTCGGCGCTATCGATACAGCGAAAAGCGCATTCATGAGGGTGACAGCTTGTATGTATTGGGTGATTTTAAATCGTTCAGAGAAATGGAGTTGCCCTCTGAGAACGAGTCACTAGCGGCGATTTTAACTCACTGGAAAACCAACCCCAAAGCGCTTTTGAATCGGTTTGATGAAAACAAAGACGGCCGTATTGATTCCGAGGAGTGGGAAAAGGCCGTGCTGATTGCAAAAGAGCAAATAACGCAATCGCTAGACAAGCAAGGCGATGTGCATATTGACAATATGATTCAAAAGCCAACGAGTAGCCGTAAACCATTCTTAATCTCGACTCAGGATGAAGCGGTGTTGACGAGTCGTTTCCAATATAAATCGTGGGGCTCAATGTTTTTATTTTTTGTGTTGGGTGCGGTAGCGGTATGGATGTTCAACATACGGTTTGAGTAGTGGCTCAATTACAGTAATCGTGCGAACATATTCCTTTTCAAAGCAAAATATCATGACAAATCCCTTACTAGAAGAATTCGAATTACCCAACTTCAGTGCCATTAAAGCGGCAGACATAGAGCCCGCTATTAACCAACTTTTGGACAGTAATAAGAAAAAAATCGCCTCATTACTTGATGGGCAGGCTAATTACAACTGGGTTAACTTGGTGTATCCAATGGAATTAATTGATGATCATTTGAGCCGTGTTTGGTCGCCGGTGAGTCATTTAAATTCGGTGATGAATAACGATGAATGGCGTGAGGCGTATTCGAATTGCCTGCCTAAGTTGAGCGAGTATTCAACGGAGATTGGGCAAAATAAGCAATTGTACTTGGCGTATCGCTCTATTAAAGAGGGCGGGCAATATAGTTCGCTTAAAACAGCTCAAAAGAAAATTATTGATAATGCGCTACGAGACTTTGAACTATCGGGTGTGGCCTTAGACGAGGATAAAAAACAGCGTTATATGGACATTTCGCAAGCGCTATCTTCGTTAACCAATCAATTTGAAGAAAACCTAATGGACGCAACGAACGCATGGGATAAGCACGTTGTGGATATAGTCGAACTGGCTGGGTTGCCCGATTCAACGATTGATTTATTGCACCAAACGGCGAAGCAAAAAGATAAAGAAGGCTGGATGTTAACGCTTGAATTTCCATGTTATATGGCGCTGATGACCTATGCTGATAACCGTGAGCTACGTTATGAAATCCATCATGCGTTTGTTACTCGAGCATCGGAACAAAGCACGGGAGATATTGCTTGGGATAACACGGAAATAATGGCGAAAATCGTCGGTTTGCGCGATGAAAAGGCGAAGGTATTGGGTTTCGAAAGTTTCGCGGATTTATCGTTGGCAACGAAAATGGCTGAAAAAACGTCCGATGTGTTGGACTTTTTAAATCAATTGGCGGAACGATCTTTGCCGATGGCAAAGCAAGATTTTACTGAGCTCACTGAATTTGCTCATCAGCAGGGTCACGCCGGTGATTTGGAGTCTTGGGATGTGGCTTATTTTTCAGAAAAGCTGCGTGAAGCGCGTTATAAAATTTCCCAAGAAGAGGTAAAACCTTATTTCCCAGTGAATCGTGTTTTGTCTGGTATGTTTGACGTAGTGGGAAAGCTTTACGGCATCAACATCACAGAAGTTGACGGTGTTAATACTTGGCATAAAGACGTTCAATTTTTTGCAATTACTGATGAGGAAGGCGTCCAGCGAGGACGTTTTTATATCGATTTATATGCCCGTCCACATAAACGTGGTGGAGCGTGGATGGATGAATGCGTGACGCGGTTTAAAAAACAGGGCGGTGTGCAAACCCCCGTTGCATATTTAACCTGTAACTTTACGCCGCCAATCGGTGATGATCCGTCATTGTTAACCCACGGTGAAGTAGAAACGTTATTCCATGAATTCGGTCATGGCTTACATCACATGCTGACAAAAGTGGATTATTTAAGCGTATCAGGCATTCATGGCGTGGAGTGGGACGCTGTTGAATTGCCGAGTCAGTTTATGGAAAATTGGTGTTGGCAAAAAGAGGTAATGGCGTTAATTTCTGGTCATTATAAAACCGGTGAAACCTTACCTGACGAAATGTTTGAGAAGATGCTTGCGGCGAAAAACTTTCAATCAGGCATGCAAATGGTCAGACAAATTGAGTTTTCAATTTTTGATTTTCGTATCCATCTGGAATATGACGAAAGTAATGATACGCAAATTTACGATATTTTGGAGCAGGTTAGACGGGATACCGGTGTGGTTAAAACGCCACAGTTTAACCGTTTCCCGAACAGCTTTTCGCATATTTTTGCTGGAGGTTATGCGGCGGGTTACTACAGTTATAAGTGGGCGGAAGTGCTTTCCAGTGATGCATTTTCATTGTTCGAAGAAAAGGGTGTGTTTGATAAAAAAACAGGCCGTTTATTTTTACAGAACATTCTAGAAAAAGGTGGCAGCGACGATGCCTTGGTGTTATTCACAGCCTTTAGGGGGCGTGGGCCAACAATCGATGCCTTATTAAAACATTCTGGTATAGCGGCGTAAGATGCTTAAAAGACTTCTTTTGTTGGTGTTGCTGATGCCGATGTTAGCGTATTCGGCGCACATCACCGATAAGTTATTGGCGGGCATGTATGCGCAGCCAAGCCGTGGCGAACAGCCGATTCAGTTGCTTCCGAGCGGCACGCCCGTCGAATTAATGGGTGAGAAAGACGGCTTTGTACAGGTGCAGCTTGTTGACGGGAAAACAGGTTGGGTTGAAAAGAGATTTTTATCAGAAGATAAACCAGCAAAGGTTCGATTGTTAGCACTTCAGAGTAAGTATAGGCAGTTACAAAGGAAGTTAGATGCTGCAGAAAAGCCATTACTGAATGCCGAACAGCCTAAAACAGTTGAAAAACGCAATCCTGATGAATCGCAAGTTACACGACAATCCGAGCAAACTTTGATGGCAAATTTAGACCAGGCGAACGCAGTTATCAAACAACTAAAAGACGAAGCGAAGCTGCTTACAAAACGCCATACGGTTGAGCTTGAAGAAGTGAGTAGTCGCGAACTAGAACGGGTTGGTGAGCCAGTGGTAAACAGCGAAACTGGAACATCGTGGGTAGCGATTATCATTATGCTTATTATTGGGGGCGCCGCAGGTATTTATGCCGGAATGGGCATTCAAGATAGGCGACAACTTAAAAAGCATGGTGGCTTTAGAATTTAACAAGAAGACATAGGTAGATAGCAAAAAGATATATGAAAACGCTTTGCGAGAAAAAACAGTTGATTAAACAGTGTCTTAGTCATTCTCTTTTATAGAATCACAACGTATAGTAAACTGTTCAAAAAATTATTCATAAAATAGAAACCATAAGAGGAGCTTCCACCGTGTCAGAGAAACATCATCAAATTTTAATTATTGGCGCTGGCGCTGCGGGTATTACCGTTGCAGCTAGCTTAAGACGTCATTCAAACGGAAAAATACTGGATATCGCCATTGTTGATCCTGCAAAAGCACACTATTACCAGCCAGCGTTTACGTTAGTGGGTGCCGGTTGCTATGATTTCGATAAAACTCGTCGCTCCACCGTTAGTCTAATACCAAAAGGCGTACGTTGGGTTCAGCAAGCAGCGACAAATATTGACCCAGAAAACAATGTAGTTGAGCTAGATAACGGCGATAAAATTACGTATGACTATTTAGTTGTATGCCCAGGTTTGGTTTTAGATTGGGATGGTATCCCTGGTCTAAAAGAAACGATTGGTAAAAACGGCGTGTGTACTAATTACTCGCCTGATTATGTTGAGTACACATGGGAATGTGTTCAAGCATTTAAAGCAGGTGATAAAGCCTTTTTTACTCAGGCTCCATTACCGTTTAAATGCCCGGGTGCGCCACAAAAAATTGCTTATTTGGCCGCTGATTACTGGCGCGGCAAAGGCATCTTAGATCAAAGTGATGTGCATTTCACAAATCCTGGTGCTGCTATGTTCGGCGTGCCATATTTCGCTAAAGCGTTGAACGGGGTTATTGCGGGTTACGGCATACATAAAGATTTATTGCATAAGCTAATAAAAATTGACGGCGAAGCGAAAAAAGCAACGTTTGAAGTGGTTGATGGTGATAACAAAGGCGAAATAAAAGAGCTTGATTTTGACATGATTCACGTGACACCACATCAAAAAACACCCGCGTTCTTACATGGCTCGCCTGTTTCTAATGATGCTGGCTATGTGGAGGTTCATCAAAATTCAATGCAGCACGTTAAGTACCCGAATGTATTTGGTTTGGGTGATGCGTGTTCAACACCTAATTCTAAAACAGCTGCGGCTGTGCGTAAGCAAGCACCGGAAGTTGTGATGAACATTTATAACTTGATAGATGGCAAGCCGATGTCAGAAGGTTATAACGGTTACGGTTCATGCCCATTAACAACTGCGCGTGGCAAAGTGATGATGGCCGAGTTTATTTATGGTGGGAAAGTAACGCCAACACTTCCGTGGGTGGCTAAGCCTAATGAAGAGTCTAGTTTGATGTGGCATACCAAAACAATTGGTTTGCCTATTTTGTACTGGGAATTTATGTTGAAAGGCTATGAAAAATTCCTTGAGCCACAACTAGATTATGATACCGGCGAGTAAATAATCGACAAGTAACAAAAAAGGCGTTCAATTGAACGCCTTTTTTATGCCGAGTGCCCGATGAACTATTTTACTGTTTTAATGTAAAAGTACTGGGTGTCGTCGTCACGCTCGTGTAACAGCATCTGGTGTTTAGATTTATCAATAAACACGCCAATGTCCAAGTGAGCAGCGGGGTCAGTTGCCTTCATTTGAATGATGTCGCCCGACTTAACATTGGCTAAAAGTTGTTTTAATTTAAGTAACGGCAACGGACAGTTTAGCCCGGTTGCATCAAGAGTAATGTCGTATTTCATATCTTACTTTTAGTATAAATGTTATTTTATTGAAAAATTAAGCGAGAGTTATAAGAAAAAATGGATTATAAAGATTTACGTGATTTTATCTCAAAACTTGAGGAGTTGGGTGAGTTAAAGCGAGTTTCTGAAGAGGTGGATCCTTACCTTGAGATGACAGAAATTTGTGATCGCGTATTACGTCAAAAAGGTCCAGCGATATTATTTGAGAACCCAAAAGGATATTCAACACCCGTGTTGGCGAATTTATTTGGCACGCCGAAACGCGTGGCGCTGGGTATGGGGCAAGATAGCGTGGAAGCATTGGCAAAAGTAGGCGAAGTTCTTGCCGCGTTAAAAGAGCCAGAACCGCCTGAAGGCATGAAGGATGCTTGGGAGAAATTGCCAGTTTACAAACAAGTGCTGAATATGGCGCCAAAAGTCGTTAAAAGGCCCAAATGTCAACAAATTGTTATAGAAGGCGATGATGTAGATTTGGCCGCCTTCCCCATTCAAACCTGTTGGCCTGACGACGCAGGGCCACTGATTACATGGCCGTTAGTGATAACAAAAGGGCCGCATGCAAAGCGTCAGAACCTGGGTATTTATCGTCAGCAAGTGATTGGCCGCAACAAAGTTATTATGCGCTGGTTAGCACACCGTGGTGGCGCGCTAGATTTTAAAGCGTGGCAGACTGAACACCCTGGTGAGCCGTTCCCTATTGCTGTAGCGCTGGGTGCTGATCCGGCGACTATTTTAGCGGCGGTAACGCCGGTGCCTGACCCATTGTCTGAGTACGCCTTTGCTGGCTTATTACGCGGTTCCAAAACAGAGGTGTCCAAGTGCATCACGCATGATTTGCAAGTGCCGGCCAGTGCAGAAATTGTATTAGAAGGGTATTTATACCACGGCGAAATGGCGGATGAAGGCCCGTTCGGTGATCATACGGGGTACTACAATGAAGTGGAAAGCTTCCCTGTTTTTACCATCGAAAGAATTACCCACCGCAAGGATCCTATTTATCATTCCACGTATACCGGCAAACCGCCCGACGAGCCAGCCGTGTTAGGCGTGTCGTTGAATGAAGTCTTTGTGCCAATTTTGAAAAAACAATTCCCCGAAATTGTGGACTTCTATTTGCCGCCAGAAGGTTGCTCATACCGCATGGCTATCGTCAGTATTAAGAAGCAATATCCCGGGCATGCTAAACGGATTATGTTCGGTATTTGGTCATACTTGCGCCAATTTATGTACACGAAATTTGTTGTTGTGACGGACGAAGATGTGGATATACGGGATTGGGAGTCGGTAATTTGGGCGATTACGACGCGAGTGGACCCAGCTAGGGACACGACCTTAATTGAAAACACGCCGATTGATTATTTGGATTTCGCTTCGCCGGTGTCCGGACTGGGATCAAAAATGGGCTTAGACGCGACCAATAAATGGCAAGGTGAAACAACCCGTGAATGGGGTAAGCCAATCGTTATGGATGACGCGGTTAAGCAAAAAGTGGATGACTTATGGACGAAGCTTGGGCTTGATGGATAAACACATAACGTTATGTTGTTTTGGCCTCAGCAATAGCGTGGCCATTTAATGATAGCTCGAGCCCCATCTTATAAAACGCATTCGCATCGTTTTTGTCGTCATCTAGCTGTTCATGTGCTTCGCCCAATAATAAATAAGCTTGGCTTGTTGCCTGAATTGAAAGGCTTTTATCAAGGTACGTTTTAGCCTTGCCCCATAGCTTTTGTTGTAAGCAGAGTTTGGCAAGCGTATTAAGCAACGTCGGCCGGGTTTCTTGGCTTTTTAACCATTTTTCTAATTGATGAATTTTTTTATTAATATCGATATTGAGTTGGCTATAAAGGTTTAACAAGGCGTCAGTTTGCTGGTTTTTAAGGCCTTTTAAAATTAATTCCTCGGCAATTTGGCTTTTGCCGGTTTTAATCAAATACGCCGTATAGGCAGCCAAGTAATCAGCGTTCAGCTTTTGTGTTTTATCCAGCGTCTTCCAAATAGCAGCTAATGTGGCTTTATCTTCCATTGATGCGCTGCTGAATAAATGAAGCAAGGTCTCATGCTCAATTGCTTGCCATTTGTCTTGAGAAATCTTTCGGTTGTTTTTTATGCTGGGAAGCAAGGTGTAAACACTGTGCCAATCGCCTAACTGTTGAAGCGTGTTCATTAGCAGTGTTAATACGATAGGGTGCTTTGGGGTTGCAGATTTCAATTGTTGAAGGGTTGCCAGCGCTTGCTCTAATTGTCCAGCGGCCAGTTGGAGTTTTGCACGGGTGAGGTGAATGGCATGAATTTGTTCAGGGAGTGCTTCACCGGCTTTAAACAGATAGTCATCACGGCGGTCATACGCGTTTTGAGATTGCGCTGCATGCGCAGCACTCAGGTAATTTAATAATGGCGTGTCGCTGTTTTTTGCATGTTTTACCAATAACCGTTCAGATTGCTGCCAATTGCCTTCGGCGGAGTCTATTAAACCTTTATTAAGTGCTTTTGTAGCGTTGGCTTGCTTTCTTTTAGTGTTCCATTGCCCCAAGCTTTTAGGCGCGCGTTTGACGGTTAACAAGGTTCTTAACGTTAAGTAAAAGGCGCTAAATGCAAACAATGTAATGAAAACGAGTACTGCAAGCGATGTTTCTACGGACAGCGTGCCATAACTGAGTAGTGCATAGCCCGGCTCTAAGTGAACTTGATAAGCTAGTACGCTCGAAATAACAAGGGCGATAATGGTAATAAAAATAAGCTTCATAGTGATACCTATAGTTTTAGGTCGCTAGGTTGCTCAGCAACGTTTGTGTTGGCGCTGGGTTTTTCGACGGCTGGTGGTTTGTCTGTTGCGATGATGACCTTAGCTGCTTTTTCGGCAGTTTTTTCTACCATAATTGGCGAAGTAATCGCTTGTTCTGAGATGCTTAAAATAGGTAAATTGCGAAGCATCTTAAGTGACAAAGCAATGGATGGAAGTTCAGCTTTTATCGGGGTCTCTTTAAGGACATTGAGTTGTTCTAATGCGGTTTTAACGGCCGGGTTGTTTGCGTCAAAATAATCGCCTAGCCAAGCCGCTGAAATAGCAATACTTCCGGTGTACAGAGGTTCATTTTTATTGACCAACGCCAATCGTGCCGTTTCAAGTTTAAGCGCTAGGTTTTTTCGAATAAGTTCCACGCGTTCGGGCGTCATTAATGCAGCCATGGGTTTGTCATGTCGACGTACAACAATCAGTTTACTGAAGTTTTCCCAGGCGTCGTTCAGTGTGTCTTGTATGTTTTCGGGAATGGGCGATGCGTCGCCTTTGCCAATCTCAGGTGCTTGGGCGGTACCTGCATGGGGGTCAGTCACCCCCATTTGCGCAATGGCGCTTTCTAGCGCAAGTAATTGCGATGAAATGCCGACGATATCCGGTAACTCGGTGCTTTTTAACAGGTTGATTTCCTTGGCTAGTTGTTTACGCACAGGGAAGGTAATCGGGTCGCCATTTTCTTTCAGGCGCTGATCAGCCGCCTGTAACGCAGAGATGGCTGTGTCCACGTCGTCAGCCAATAACAGTCGCGTGTTGGCGACGCTGGCTAAATATTCAGCCTCAGCAATCAACCATTGCCGTCTATTTTTGCCGACTTGTTTTTGTAATAGGGCGATTTTTTCGCTAGATTGCTGCTGTAGTGTCTCCAGTTGCTGAGACAAGTCACGGGTGTTAGCGTTTGATTGCTTCGAATTCGACTGTAAGTCTTGCGATAAGCCTGATATTTTTGTGCCGGCAGAATGGGCATCATTAGCGAGTCCGCTAATTTGTTGTTTAAGCTGATTAAAGGCAACATAGCCTGCACCTGTCGCGGCGATAACTAAGATGATAGCTAGCCAGCCAATACCGCCCCCCGTTTTTTGTTTAACCGGGTTGCTTGCCGTTTTTTTCGCGATGGCTTTTTTTGTAGTGACTGGGGCTTGCTTTTCGGCGTGATCGTCTTTTTTAGTGTTGCTGTTCTTTGCTTTATCTGTCATGACTTCAAATATCCGTGGACGTTAAAACGCGTGCTTAAATACATCATCGAGCTTTACTTTAAATAAGACACAGTAAAACTATAGTATAGCGTTGAAGGTGTCTATATTGAATTAAAAAAATTAGTGACTTTCTTCATCGGTAATAGCTGCAACCAATCCCGCATCACTGGCATCTCTGCTGGTTAAGATGTGCTGACAGCCAAGGTCTTTAGCGAATTGAGCAATGCGTTGGCTGAGGACAACGAACGTACTTGCTTGCTTTAATTTTTCGGCTTGCGCGGGCAATAATAAGAATAAATTTTCTAATGCCAGTTGGCTGGTGATGGTGATGTAATGCAATACGTTATTGGGTGTTATGGGGTTGTTGGCTGGCATTGCGCGTTTGTACACATCGACCGCCTTTACGTTAATGCCGCGTGCCGTGAGTTGTTTCTCAAGAAAATCTCGGCCGCCTTCACCTTTAATAATACTTACGTTATCTAAGTTGGGTAGCTGTTTAAGTAATTGTTCGGAATTAAACGGAGTGTGCGCTGTGATACGGGGTGTTAAGCCAATATTGAGCAGGGCGTTTGCGGTGCTTGGGCCAATAGCAATGATGTTTCCGTTGATTGCAGGCCATTGGGTGCCCAGCAGTTGGTGTGCGTGCGTCACAGCGTTTGCGCTAATAAAGATAATGTTATCGCTGCGAATGATGTTTTGTAAGGCGGCTGTCGTTTGAGGTGTGTTGCTGACTGCTTGAATGTCAATGCTAGGGTAGCGAATAGCATGCAAGCCATTTGCCGTTAACTCAGCGCATAGCTTGTCGGCTTGATGGCTAGGCCGAGTGACTAAAACATTAATTAATGGGGCGTTGTTAGTCGGCACGGCCATACAATTTATCGAGAATATTTTTGGCGCCAGCGGCTAATAACCGCTCGGCCACGGTGATGCCAATTTGCTCAGCATCTTCTAGGGCACCTTCTAACTGTTCGGAAACGATTAAACTGCCATCGGGTTCAGCCACTAGGCCGTGCAAGCGTAACGTGCCGTTTTTAATTTTTGCGTGCCCCGCAATCGGTGCTTGGCAGCCGCCTTCTAACTTAAAGTTCATTGCGCGTTCGGCGGTAATACGGATGGCGGTTGTGCTGTCGTGCAAGCACTCGATAAGCTGTCGTGTCGCGTTATCACCGGTACGACACTCAATACCGATAGCGCCTTGGCCGATAGCCGCTAACATGGTGCTAACCGGCAAGGCTGTTTTTATGCGGGCTTCAAAGCCTAAACGAATCAGCCCGGCGGCAGCCAGAATAATCGCGTCGTACTCGCCATCATCCAGTTTTTGTAAGCGTGTGTTGACGTTACCGCGAAGGGATTTGATGCGCAGGTCAGGTCTCATTTGCAGTAACTGACATTGTCGCCTTAGGCTAGATGTGCCAACAACGGCGCCTTGGGGTAGCGCATCAATGGTATCAAACTGGTTAGATACAAATGCGTCGCGAGGATCTTCGCGTTCAAGTATGGCGCCAATTTCTAAGCCATCTGGCAGTTGCGCGGGCACGTCTTTCATCGAATGCACAGCAATATCAGCGTCACCCTTTAGCATGCCTTGTTCGAGTTCTTTAACAAACAAGCCTTTGCCGCCAATTTTAGCCAAGGGCGTGTCCAAGATTTTATCGCCTTGGGTAATCATTTTCACCAACTCAATATTGAGGTGTGGGTGGTGCAGTTTTAATTTAGCAGCAACGTGTTCTGCTTGCCATAAGGCCAATGGGCTGCGGCGAGTGGCAATTCTAATGAGTTGCATATGGCTTAACCGGTGTTTGAATAAGGGCGCATTATAGCAAGGGTTGAAAGAGCATTCTTACAATGGTTTGTGAATTATGCGTTTATGTCCGCAGGCGCTTATTAAGCTCAGCTTGATGCCGTCGGCTAATCGCCAGGGTTTCTTTTGTGCCGTGCAAATGAATTTCTGATTGCCCGTTGGCGGTTTTGCTGATTGCTTTTATGGCGCTGACGTTAACCAGCGCATTACGGTGTATTCTAAAAAATACATCACTAAACTCAGCCTCTAATGCTTTAAGTGAGTCATCTAATAAAATAGCGCCATCAGCTGTGCTGGCTTGCACGTATTTGTGGTCGGCTTTAAAGTAAATAATGTCTTTAACATTCAATACTTCTAAGCCTTTATGCGTGTGTGCGCATAATACTTGTCGGGATCGTTTTAATGGGGATGGTAAATTCATTTGTTGCTGTTCATTGATGGTTGCAACTTTTTCAATGCTCTGTTTTAAACGTTCTTTTTTTACAGGCTTTAGTAAATAGTCAATGGCCTTTTTGTTAAAAGCTTCCAGCGCGTATTCATCGTAGGCGGTAACGAAAACCACGTGTGTTTTCAGCTTGGCGTTGTGAATTTCAGCCGCCGCCTGCAAGCCGTCCATTTTAGGCATACGAATATCAAGAAAGGCGATATGCGGTTGTAATTTGATGCATTGTTGAAGGGCTTGCAGGCCATTTTCGGCATCAGCATATACTTTAAACGTCGGGTCAATTTCTTCAACGAGGCGCTTTAAGCGTTGCCTAGCGAGGGGTTCATCATCGGCAAATAAAACATTCATGGCTGGTTCGTTTGGTAAGGGAATTTAAGCAGTGTTTGGAATTCCAATTCGCTTGAGCTGATGCTTAAGCTGCTACGTTCTGGGAAACAACTTTGCATACGTAAGCGTATGTTTTCAATCGCGATATGGTTGCTTGGTCGTGTTGAAGTGCTTGGGTCTGGGCTTATTGGATTTTTGATAGTCAGGGTGATTTTATTATTGTCAAAATGCCCAGTAATGGCTAATTCACCGCCGTGCTCCGACGGTTCTATGCCGTGATAAATGGCATTTTCAATCAGTGGTTGAATACTTAATGGTGGAATTAACGCATCCTGCGGAATGTCGTTCAACGCCATGTTGATGCTGAGGCGTTTGCCCAAACGCGATTGTTCAATGTTTAAATATTGTTGCACCAAGGAAAGCTCGTCTTTGAAGGCGACAAGTCGCGTGCTGGTTTGCATATTTGCTCTGAATAATTCGGATAAATCCTCAATTAATGATTCGGCCAGAGGGGGGGTCTATACGGGTCAAGCTGGCAATGGTATTGAGGCTGTTAAAAAGAAAGTGCGGGCGAATCCGTGCCTGTAAGGCGTCTAGCTTGGCTTCCGCTTCTGCCCTGGTTTGTTTTCGCCATTGGAATTGAATGTATAAAAATCGCAATAACACGGCGCTAAAAATAATGCTGATACCGGTGTTTCTTAAATAAATATTAATATTGCCTGATTCGTGGGTGGGGAAAAGCTCTAACTGAGGCAGCAGCGAGGTGATAAGCCAAGTCATCAACAGGGTCGTTACGTTGATGCTGAAAAACATAAATAGACTGGTATTAAGCGTTGACCAGCTGTTTATTTGCTGCTTAAAGGTGCAAAAAACACCCGCGCAGATGAAGGCAACCCATAAAATAAACAACGCGTTTAGGCTCAGGGCATTCCAAAAGTCACCGGATAAAAAGCTGGTGTTTAATGCTAGCGTGATGGCCAATAATTGAGAAATGAGCGTGAGATACAGAACGCTTTTCGCGCGACACATGTCGGGTAGAAAGTATTGCTCATTTGTCAGAGAACGTTTGTCCATGCTGTGCGCGCCCATTCGTTTCTTATTGCCGTAAATTAAGCTAATCTTAAGTGATATAC
>JBDOOJ010000018.1:0-4500 GCA_039830885.1 Cycloclasticus sp. | reverse complement strand
CACCTCCAATCAAACCACCGTCTATATCTTCTTGCCCAAACAATAATGATGCGTTGTCTGGTTTAACGCTTCCACCGTATAAAATCCTAAGCTCGATGGCTGAGTCTTTACTTCTATTATCAACTAGGCCGCGTATAAACGCGTGCACAGCCTGAGCTTCTTCAGGCGTGGCAGTTAAGCCTGTGCCGATGGCCCAAACGGGCTCATAAGCTAAAACCAATCGCTTTAAATCGACTGTTTTATTGTCCAATAACGCACCAATCTGGTCCGCTATAACATCAAACGTATTACCCGATTTATAATCTATTTCTGTTTCACCAACGCAATACACAGGCACTAAGCCTGCCTTTTGAGCCGCTAACACTTTTAAAACTAATGCTGAGTTTTTTTCATTAAACAACACGCGCCTTTCCGAATGCCCTACTAGCACCCATCGACAACCGATTTCCGCCAACATATCAGCTGAAACCTCACCGGTGTATGCACCTGACACATGCTCAGAAACGGTCTGAGCACCTACTGTTATTTTTGACGCGGCCTCTCGTGCAGCAACTATATAAACAGTTGGGACGCAAACGCCAACTTCGCATTGCATTTTATCATCAATAGCGGCTTCAATTGCATGCAATAGATCACTTGTTAACCCAAGTGAACCATTCATTTTCCAATTTCCAATAACCAGTGGTTGACGCATCATGCTTCTCACACTAAAAAACCCGCAAGGTTAGCGAGTATTCGCCAATAAATCAACAACTAGATGCACTAAACATCAAGCAAGCGTTCAACTGTTTCACTCAGCTCCAGCGCTAATGACTCAACTAATGCTAAGTCTTCGCCTTCAACCATCACTCGAACTAATGGCTCAGTGCCTGACGGCCTAAGTAACACCCTACCACTACCATTCAGCGTGCTTTCAACTGCCTTCACTGCAACGGCTATCTCATCCGTCATGACAAACTTAGCGCCCCCCTTCAGCTTCACATTAATCATGCGCTGCGGGTACTTTTGAATATCACTCTTTAATTCGTGCAAGGATTTTGACTCACGCGCCATCGTTTCAAGCACCTGTAAGGCAGAGATGATGCCATCACCTGTTGTCGTTCTATCTGCGCAAATAATATGGCCGGAACCTTCACCGCCTAAAATTGAATTGGACTCTTTCATCAACTGAATCACGTGTCTATCACCGACGGCTGACCTCAACAAATCAACGCCTAATCTATTTAATGCGTGCTCCACACCCAAATTAGTCATTAGTGTTCCAACTACTGTAGAGCCTAGATAGCCTTTGTCTAATCGAGTTTTTGCCAAAATATACAGTATTTCATCGCCATCAAGCACTTCGCCTAAATGGTCAACCATTATTAGTCTATCGCCATCACCATCTAAGGCTACGCCAAAGTCTGCAGAATGAGACAAGACCGCTTCGGTAAGAGCGTTAGGACTTGTTGCGCCACAGCCATCATTAATATTAACGCCATTCGGCTCAACGCCAATTTTAATAACCTCTGCACCTAGCTCGCTAAAGACAAAGGGTGCAATGTGGTAGGTGGAACCGTGCGCACAATCGACGACCATTTTTAACCCAGATAAGTCCATCATCGGAGGAATGGTACTTTTGCAAAACTCGATATAACGGCCCGCCGCATCTTCAACGCGGCTCGCTTTACCTAAACTAGAGGACTCTACCACCACAAGCGGCTCACCTATTTTTTGTTCTATCGCGTACTCAATATCGTCCGCTAATTTTTTACCTTCACTAGAAAAAAACTTAATGCCGTTATCGTAATGTGGATTATGCGAGGCACTAATAACAATACCCGCATTGGCACGTAGTGTTCGAGTTAGATAGGCTATACCAGGCGTCGGCATGGGGCCAAGTAAATGTACGTCTGCACCCGCAGCTACTAAACCCGCTTCAAGCGCTGATTCGAACATATAGCCGGATATACGCGTGTCTTTGCCAATAACAATTTTACAATGGCCCTGCTCTTCAAATACTTTACCGATTGCCCAACCCAGTTTTAAAATAAATTCAGGCGTAATTGAACCTTGGCCTACAGCACCTCGAATGCCGTCCGTACCAAAATATTTTTTTTTCATGCCATTCTCAGTTCGCAGATTGAACTGCATTATATATTTTTAATGCGTCGGATGTTTGTGCTACGTCATGAACCCTAACAATTGATGCCCCATTCATCACGGCCACAAGTGCAGCTGACACGCTGCCGATGACTCTCTGATCAACCGGTTTATCTAATATTTCACCCAACATGGATTTTCTTGATAATCCAACTAAAACTGGGCAGCCGTGGCTGTTAAATGAATCGAGGTGAGCCAATAAACTTAAATTATGTTGTACGGTTTTTCCAAAACCAAAACCTGGGTCTAAAATAATCTTTTCTTTTATTATTCCGACCGCTTCGCAGGCTTTTATTCGCTGAACGAAAAAACCATTAACGTCTTCAACCACGTTTGTATAACGCGGTTTATCTTGCATCGTTTCAGGCTTGTCCTGCATATGCATCAAACAGACTGGAACATCCAAACTCGCGGCCATTTCTAGCGCACCTGGCTGCCTCAAGGCGTACACGTCGTTGATGATGTTTGCACCCGCTGACACCGCAAGTTCCATCACTTCTGGCTTACTGGTATCAATTGAAATGAGAACATCAGACACTGAGCGAATACCCTCAATAACGGGTATCACTCTGGATAACTCTTCATCGATAGACACTGCTGTCGCATTGGGACGTGTTGATTCGCCCCCCACATCAATAATGCTAGCACCCGCATCAATCATTAGTTTTGCTTGTTCAACAGCAGCATTAACTACTGCAAACTCTCCACCGTCCGAAAAAGAGTCCGGCGTAACATTAAGAACCCCCATAATATGGGGGTTCTTTTGTTTTAAAAATGTACTGGGAAAACCCAGCCTTACGTTACGGTTGCTCAGCAGGCCCACCAACAGTTGGTTTGGTTTCTTTATCGTCTTTTTCTACTTCTTTCTCTTTATTTTCTGTAGAGACATTACCTGAACCAGACTCGTCGTTGTCTTCCCAATTTTTTGGCGGACTAACGGTCGTACGGGCCATCAATTCGTCAAGTTGGTCGCTATCAAGCGTTTCATATTTCATTAACGCATCCGTCATGGAATGCAGGATGTCAATGTTATCTTTTAACAAGGTTTCAGCACGTTTATAGTTACGGTCAATAAACACACGCACTTCTTGATTGATTAGCTCAGCGGTTTCTTCTGAAATCATTTTTGGCCTGCCGCCAGAATGACCCATTGCATTTTCATCTTCACCGTAATTCAGCGCGCCGAGCTTTTCAGAAAAGCCCCACAACGTCACCATATTTCTAGCAATGGCAGAAGCGCGCTCAATATCGTTTGAAGCACCCGTAGTAACCGCTTCTTCGCCAAAGATAATTTCTTCAGCTAAACGCCCACCATACAAACTAGACAACTGGCTTTCTAGCTTACGCTTACTGATGCTTAAAGCATCTTTTTCTGGCAAGAACATCGTCACACCTAATGCGCGACCACGAGGAATAATCGTTACTTTATAAACAGGGTCGTGTTCAGGCACCAATCGACCAACAATGGCATGTCCAGATTCATGATAAGCCGTACATCTTTTTTCTTCTTCACTCATCACCAATGAACGACGTTCAGCACCCATCAGCACTTTGTCTTTGGCATTTTCCATGTCGCTCATATCAACAACTTTTTTATCGGCTCTTGCTGCGAATAATGCTGCTTCGTTCACCAAGTTGGCTAAATCCGCACCGGAGAACCCAGGTGTGCCACGCGCAATTACATTTGGATTCACACTGTCGCCCATAGGTACTTTTTTAAGATGGACTTTCAAAATTTGTTCACGACCACGAATATCAGGCAATGGCACTTCAACTTGACGGTCAAAACGACCGGGGCGTAATAAGGCTGGGTCTAATACATCAGGTCTGTTTGTTGCGGCAATAACGATAACCCCTTCATTACCCGAAAAACCATCCATTTCAACAAGCAGTTGGTTTAGTGTTTGTTCGCGTTCATCATTACCACCACCCATACCAATGCCACGAGCGCGACCAACGGCGTCGATTTCATCAATGAATATAATACACGGTGCGCTTTTTTTCGCTTGTTCGAACATATCACGAACACGTGACGCGCCCACACCCACAAACATTTCAACGAAATCTGAACCTGAAATACTGAAGAAAGGCACCTTCGCTTCGCCTGCAATCGCTTTTGCAAGTAATGTTTTACCTGTACCAGGTGCACCTGACATCAAGATACCGCGAGGTATTGCACCACCCAATTTTTGGAATTTACCAGGCTCTCTCAAAAACTCGACAATTTCTGTTACTTCTTCTTTTGCTTCTTGAATACCGGCAACGTCCGCGAACGTTACTTTAATTTCATCTTCATTAAGAAGCTTCGCTTTGCTTTTACCAAACGACATTGCACCACGCCCGCCAGCACCACCGCCA
>JBDOOJ010000111.1:0-4824 GCA_039830885.1 Cycloclasticus sp. | reverse complement strand
GCTTTATTTGTTAATCCAAGTTATGAATATGTTTGCAAAGTTTTAGAATCCACATCGATAGACGTTCTCCAATTCCATGGTGATGAGGGTGAGGCGTTTTGTAATTCGTTTAATCGGCCGTATATGAAGGCGATACGAATCCAAAAAGACAGCAACTTAGATGAGATTGCAGCAAGCTATCACTCGGCATGTGGCTTATTGGTAGATGCTTTCGATAGCCATCAGTACGGCGGAACGGGCAAAACATTTAATTGGGCTTTGTTACCTAACAAATGTTCACTGCCATTAATCTTAGCTGGGGGGTTAACGACTGATAATGTACACGAGGCCATTAGTTCAACAGCGGTATACGCCGTTGATGTTAGCAGTGGCGTGGAAAAAACAAAGGGTGTGAAAGACCACGCTTTAATACAACAATTTATGCGTGAGGTAAAACGTGCCAACCAGTAAGCAAACAAAACAATCAGCGGTTAAGAATTACGACCTACCAGATGAAAACGGCCATTTTGGTCCGTATGGTGGTTTATTTGTTGCCGAAACATTGATGGAGTCTATAGAAGAATTAAATGCCGCGTATGCAAAATACATGCAGGATCCTGTTTTTTTGGCCGAATTGGATGCTGATTTACAAGATTATGTCGGGCGGCCTTCGCCTATTTATCATGCGCAACGCCTAAGCCGTGAAACAGGTGGTGCTCAAATCTATTTAAAAAGAGAAGACTTGAACCACACGGGTGCTCATAAGATTAACAACACGATTGGCCAAGCTCTACTAGCTAAACGTATGGGTAAGACTCGAATTATTGCGGAAACAGGGGCGGGGCAACACGGTGTTGCAACGGCGACGGTCGCAGCCCGTTTAGGCTTAGAATGCGTTGTGTATATGGGCGCAGAAGATATTCAACGCCAATCTCCAAATGTTTACCGTATGCGCTTATTGGGTGCGACAGTTGTTCCTGTTACGTCCGGTTCACAAACGCTAAAAGATGCGTTAAATGAAGCGCTTCGAGATTGGGTAACCAACATTGATGACACGTATTACATTATTGGTACTGTAGCGGGGCCTCACCCATACCCAGCCATGGTGAGAGATTTTCAAACCATCATCGGTCGTGAAGCGCGCGAACAGATGTTAGCTAAAACAGGTGCGCTGCCTGATGCCTTAGTTGCTTGTGTAGGCGGTGGTTCTAATGCGATTGGTTTATTTCACCCCTTTATTGGTGATGACGATGTGGCTATTTACGGTGTTGAAGCCGCCGGTTTAGGCATAGAAACCGGCAAACACTCTGCGCCTTTATGTGCTGGACAACCCGGCGTATTACATGGGAATAGAACTTATTTAATGGCCGATGAAAACGGCGAAATTATTGAAACGCACTCAATCTCAGCCGGCTTAGATTATCCAGCCGTTGGGCCAGAGCACTCGTGGTTAAAGGACATTGGCCGTGCCGAGTACGTGAATATAAACGATGATGAAGCGCTGGAAGCATTCCACCAGTTAACACGAGTTGAAGGCATTATTCCCGCATTAGAATCAAGTCACGCAGTTGCTTACGCAACAAAATTGGCGAAAACAATGGATAAAGAGCAAGTAATTTTAGTGTGCTTATCAGGTCGTGGTGACAAAGATATTTTTACGGTTGCGAAAATTGAGGGGATTGAGCTGTGAGTCGTTTAGAAGAATGTTTTAAAGAACTCAAGGCTGCCAATAAAAAGGCTTTGGTGCCTTTTGTAACAGCCGGTGACCCGAATGGCGCCTTTACCTTAACCTGCATGCACGAGATGGTTAAAGCTGGGGCAAGCATTATTGAACTGGGTGTTCCATTTTCAGATCCAATGGCCGATGGTCCTGTGATTCAAAAAGCCAGTGAAAGAGCGCTTGAAGCAGGCATGACACTGAAAGGCGTGATAGACATCGTGCGTTTTTTTAGAGAAACAGACCAATCAACACCGGTTATTTTAATGGGTTACTTAAACCCAATAGAATTTATGGGTTATGAAACATTTGTTGAAAAAGCAGCTCAAGCTGGTGTGGACGGCGTATTAACGGTTGATATCCCGCCGGAAGAAAGTGTAGACCTACTTAAAGCGTATGATAAACATGATATTGCGCCAATTTTTTTATTGTCGCCAACCAGCAACGAAATTCGTATTAAAAAAATTGCGGCGGTCGCAAAAGGTTACATTTATTATGTGTCATTAAAAGGTGTAACTGGTGCAGGCCACCTTCAGTTAGATGATGTGCAAGCCAAGCTAACACAGATTAAACAACACACAAATATACCGGTAGCGATTGGGTTTGGTGTTAAAAATGCCGATATCGCCGCCAATATTGCTAAAATAGGTGATGGTGTCGTCGTGGGCAGTGCTTTGATTAACTGTATAACGGAGCACTCAGACGATGAACAACAAGGTCGCCAAGCCATTTCAACGATGCTAAGCGAGATGCGAGCAGCAATGGATATGGCAACACAATAACGAAGGTTAGGTGAGATATGAGTTGGTTTGAAAATTTAATACCCGATGGCATAAAGTTAAAAAGTAGGTCGAAAGGTTCTGTGCCTGAAGGACTTTGGTGCAAGTGTGATAGTTGCCAAAGTGTACTGTATAAAACTGATTTAGAAAGCAATTTACACGTTTGCCCTAAATGTGATTATCACCAACGACTCAGTGGCCGTCACCGCCTCGATTCATTTTTAGATGAATCAGGAAGGGAAGAAATAGGCGCCGATGTTCGCTCACTCGACCCCTTGAAGTTTAAAGATAGCAAAAAATATAAAGACCGTCATGCAGCAGCCGTTAAAGCAACGGGTGAAACGGATGCGCTAATTGTTATGAAGGGCAAAGTATTGGAGATGGAGCTTGTTGCAGCAGCCTTTGATTTTTCCTTTATGGGTGGATCAATGGGCTCAGTGGTTGGCGAGCGCTTCGTTCAAGCGGTTAATGCCTCAATAGAATTTAATATCCCGTTGGTTTGCTTTTCATCTAGCGGTGGAGCACGGATGCAAGAATCGCTATTTTCGTTGTTTCAAATGGCCAAAACTAGCGCAGCACTGGCTAAGTTAGCAGAGAATAAAATACCGTTTATTTCTGTGCTCACAGATCCAACAATGGGCGGCGTATCTGCCAGTTTAGCGATGTTGGGTGATGTTCACATTGCCGAACCTAACGCGTTGGTTGGGTTTGCAGGACAACGTGTTATTGAACAAACGGTTAGCGAGAAATTGCCTGAAGGATTTCAGCGTAGTGAATTTTTACTGGAACATGGCGCAATCGACATGATTATCGATCGCAGAGAGATGCGAACAACGGTAACAGAGATTTTATCACTGCTCCATGCGGGGCATCATTCATTGGAAAGTGCTGAAGCTGCCAACGCTTAAGCAAACGCTTTATTAACAGACTTAATAAAGTATCTTCTCTTGAAGACTGGTTGTCTTGGCAAGAAAGCTGTCACGTAAAAGAAATTGATTTGGGTTTGGAGCGCGTTTCAGCGGTTTGGGAACGCCTAAAAACTGAAACAAACACGTCGACTTATACGATTACGGTTGCCGGTACCAATGGCAAGGGCTCAAGCGTTGCTTTATTGGAAGCTATTTTTATAGCGCAAGGTTATCAGGTAGGCGTTTATAGTACGCCGCACCTTGTTCACTATAACGAACGAGTACGAATTAACGGGCGCTCTGTATCAGACGATGAGCTAACAACAGCCTTTAACCTAATTAATCAAACGCGTGGTATAACCAGTTTAAGTTATTTTGAGTTTGGCACCTTGGCGGCGTTAACTATTTTTGAAGCGAACAAGGTTGACATCCAAATCCTCGAAGTGGGCTTAGGTGGCCGACTTGATGCTGTTAATATCATTGATGCAAATGCCGCGCTGATTACCAGTATTGATATTGATCATGTTGATTGGTTGGGTGATGATCGTTCTAAAATAGCACTTGAAAAAGCAGGGGTGTTTAGGCCATACCAAAAAGCCGTATGCTCTGACAGGACCGTTCCAAAAAGTTTACTTGAGTATGCCGCTGAATTAAGAACAGATTTAAAAGTAGCGGGTGTTGATTTTAAAACTGATATTAAACAACATGATTGGGCCTTGTTAATGGCTGAAGGTGCGTCAGTTATTTACCCTAATCCTGCATTAGAAGGGCAGCACCAGATTCAAAACGCAGCTGGCGTTATAAGTCTTTTAGGGCATATTTCTAGGGAACTTCCAGTGAAACAAGCCAGTATTGAACATGGTTTGCGTCATGTGTTTTTAGCGGGTAGGTTACAAAAGATAGGCATGGAACCAGATGTTTATTTAGACGTTGCTCATAATCCAGAGTCGGCCGTAGCCCTAGCCAGATTTCTTAAAGCACAAGCATGCGTCGGTTCAATTCACG
Organism: Cycloclasticus sp.; assembly: GCA_039830885.1. Taxonomy (GTDB): domain Bacteria; phylum Pseudomonadota; class Gammaproteobacteria; order Methylococcales; family Cycloclasticaceae; genus Cycloclasticus. The sequence goes on along the minus strand of JBDOOJ010000111.1, from coordinate 436 downwards.
CTGTTTTTTCAATATTATTGGATAAGGATGTAGAAGAGGTGGTTAAGCCTTTTATCGGGCTTATTAATCACTGGCATATCGCACCATTAAGTCCCAACAGGTCTCAAAAAGCCGATGTGTTAAATCAGCTTATCAATACGAAGTTAGGGCAAAATTGCTTACAATATGAATCAATCCAAAATGCTTTCGAGTCGGCTAAACGTTCGGCAATAAAAGAAGATTTAGTTATATGTTTCGGCTCCTTTTATGTAGTCGAAGCGTGTTTAGAAGCGCTATAATGAGAAATAGAAACCTCCCAATAACTGTTTAATAGCTTCTTATGGAACAACCTCTAAAACAACGTTTAATTGGCGCCATTATTCTTATTTCTTTAGCTATTATCTTTGTCCCCATGCTAATTGGACAAAAGCCTACGGAATCTGACGTTATATCCATC
>JBDOOJ010000052.1:0-16450 GCA_039830885.1 Cycloclasticus sp. | reverse complement strand
TTCATCGAATCAAAGAACTCGCTATTCGTTTTAGTTTTCTTAAAGCGTTCTAATAAGAATTCAATCGCGCCCATTTCGTCCATCGGGTTAAGAATTTTTCTTAAGATCCACGTTTTTTGAAGAATGTCTGCATCCACAATGTATTCTTCACGGCGCGTACCAGAACGGTTCACATTAATCGCAGGGTAAATACGCTTCTCTGCAATTTTACGTTCAAGGTGAAGCTCCATATTACCGGTGCCTTTAAACTCTTCGTAAATCACATCATCCATACGCGAACCCGTTTCAACCAAGGCCGTCGCAATAATCGTTAAACTTCCACCTTCTTCAATGTTTCTAGCCGCACCGAAGAAACGCTTTGGACGTTCTAATGCATTCGCGTCCACACCACCGGATAATATTTTTCCCGATGATGGTGCAACGGTATTATATGCTCGACCCAAACGAGTAATTGAGTCCAACAAAATAATCACGTCCATTTTATGCTCGACCATGCGTTTGGCTTTTTCAATCACCATTTCGGCCACTTGCACGTGACGCGCCGCAGGCTCGTCAAAGGTACTTGAAATCACTTCACCTTTAACCGTACGTGACATTTCAGTCACTTCTTCTGGACGCTCATCAATCAATAAAACAATCAAATGGCTTTCCGGGTAGTTTTCAGCAATCGAATGCGCCAGATTTTGCAAAATCATGGTTTTACCCGCTTTAGGCGGCGACACAATCAAGCCACGTTGGCCTTTGCCAATGGGCGATACCAAATCAATAATACGAGATGTTAAATCTTCTGTTGTGCCATTACCCAGTTCAAGGAACAAACGTTCATTAGGAAATAGTGGCGTTAAATCTTTAAACGCAATCTTGTTTTTTACGTGCTCTGGTTTCTCGTAATTAAGCTCATCAACTTTCAATAACGCAAAATAACGTTCATTGTCTTTCGGCGGGCGAATTTTGCCAGAAATATTATCGCCAGTTCGCAAACCGAAGCGACGAATTTGACTCGGCGAAACATAAATATCATCGGGCCCTGCTAAATACGAACCGTCTGCTGATCTTAAAAACCCAAAACCGTCCGATAGCACTTCCAACACGCCGTCACCATGAATGGCATCGCCTTTCTTAGCTAGCTTTTTAAGTATTTGGAAAACAGTGTTTTGTTTTAATGATCGGCCGGTGTTATCAACACCCAAGTCTTTTGCAATTTGAAGAATTTCAGTTGCAGGTTTACGCTTCAGCTCAGTTAGATTCATATAGATTTATTCGATTTAGAAATAGATTTGACGTGCAAAATAGCACTGGAATGTTTGAATGTGATTTTTTTAGAATACTTGCACGGCAAGATGCGTGCTTAAAGATTTATTACTGAAGTAAAGGTAGCATTAAAAAACGCCCCCGTCTACCTTTAAGACGAGGGCGTGTGTTTTTATATGTTGCTATCTATAAATGCTGCTAATTGTGACTTAGTCACCGCACCTACTTTAGTGGCTTCTACTTCGCCAGCTTTGTACACCATTAAGGTTGGAATTCCACGCACACCAAATCGTCTCGGCATGGCTGGATTTGAATCAATATCCAATTTAACAATCTTAATTTTTCCTAGGTATTCATCTGCTATTTCATCGAGAATTGGTGCTACCATTTTGCATGGGCCACACCACTCTGCCCAAAAATCCACCAACACTGGCTGATCTGACGCTAATACGTCCTGTTCAAAAGTATCATCGCTGGTATGAACTATGTTTTCACTCACTATCTTATCTCCGTTCGGTTAATACTGTGCATCGCTACTTCATAATATAGTAGGATATCTGCTGCATAGCTTATCATGAAAATTTAAGCACTCACTAACATCCTGTTCATTCTTTCTACTTACTTTTAAACAAGCCCAACACATGTCCGAAACACACTTAACTGACACCACATTTTCTTCCCTTGGATTGGCGAAACCATTAATTGACGGCCTTAATGATGCCGGCTTTACTAAATGCACCCCGATTCAAGAACAAACATTACCTGTCAGCCTAACGGGAAAAGACATTGCCGGCCAAGCTCAAACCGGCACCGGCAAAACGATTGCCTTTCTATTGGCGACGTATCATGCCTTATTGAGTCACAAGGCGGCTGATAATAAGACAGGCGTTAGAGCATTAATCCTTGCGCCAACGCGAGAGTTGGCTATACAAATTGCCAATGACGCTAATATTATTGGTAAACATACGAACGTTCGCGTCGGCCTAGCCTACGGAGGTACGGATTATGAAAAACAACGCACAACCATCGAAAACGGCGTTGATATTTTAATCGGCACGCCCGGCCGTACCATCGATTTTTTTAAGCAAAAAGTATTTAATTTAAGAACGGCCGAAGTCCTCGTGTTAGATGAAGCGGACCGTATGTTTGATCTTGGGTTCATCAATGACATTCGTTTTTTATTGCGTCGATTGCCTGAACCTGAAAAACGCTTGAATTTACTCTTTTCGGCGACGTTATCGTTCAAGGTGACTGAGCTGGCGTATGAGCACATGAACGATCCTGAAATGGTGCGCATTGAACCGGAGCAGGTAACCGCTAAGCAAGTCGTAGAGTCTGTTTATTACCCCGCTGACAACGAAAAGATACCGTTATTGATTCAAATATTAAATGAAGAAAAACCAGAACGTGCGATTATCTTCATCAACACAAAACACAATGCCGATAAGGTAAACCGTTTCTTAGAAGGCAATGGTTTTGACAGCGCCGTTTTATCGGGTGATGTCCCCCAAAATAAACGCCAAACCATCCTTAAGAGCTTCCAAGATGGCAAACTGGCTTTGCTTATTGCAACCGATGTCGCCGCACGCGGCCTGCATATACCTGCCGTTAGTCACGTGTTTAATTTTGATTTACCTCAAGACGCTGAAGACTATGTACATCGCATCGGTCGGACAGCGCGCTCTGGCGCTAGCGGCATTGCGATTAGTTTTGCCTGTGAAACATTTGCTTATTCATTGCCAGATATTGAGGCGTATATTTCACATAAAATTCCGTTTAAAAGCATTGATGGTGCGGCCTTACCCGAGGTTAAACCGGCCACAAAAAAAGTGTATAAGCCGTCGCCTAACAACCGACACGGCAAGTCCAAACCGCACCACAAATCTCGGCCACCTAGACGTTAATTTGGGAACAACTCCCCTATGCTACCCACCGCCGTATACTCACTTACAAGTCGCGGTGGCTCGGTACTATCGGGCTGAGTAATCGCCACCAGATGTTTAATACCAAAAGCATCTGCGGCTCTTAGCACGCTTAAGCTGTCGTCAACCATCACGGTTGTGGCGTTATCAAATGACTCAAGTTTTTGAAATGCTTGCCAAAAGCCTTGTTGCTCTTTCGGGTAGCCCATATCATGCGACGACACGACCGCATCAAAAAACTCAATTAAACCCGTTTTTTGCATCTTGATGCTTAAACTATCCACGTGCGCATTCGTCACTAAAATGCAGCGTTTAGACATCTGTTGAAGTTGCGCTAAAAAGCCGCGCGTATCAGGCAATACTTTTATATGCGCTTGGGTATCCGTTTTTAGCTGGGCTATATTTATTCCCAACTCTAGCGTCCAATAATCCAAACAATACCAATTCAACAACCCTTCTTGCGCCTTAAAAATTGGCTCTAAATGTGCGACTGCCTCATCAAACGAGATGTTTTTTCGATGCCCGTAATACTCAGGTACTACCGAGCGCCAGAAGTAATTATCGAAGCTTAAATCCAATAAGGTCCCGTCCATATCCAACATCACTGTTTCTATTTCCGACCAATCAATCATCTGTTAACCTAATCACTCGTCTACAATACCCATTCAATTTAATCCCTAAGGAGCTTGATATGTTAAACCATTCAGCCAAATTACTGTTTGTTTTCATCAGTTGTAGCCTACTCATCGCCTGCCATAAAGCACCTGTTTTAGATAATAAACTTGCGTTAGAAATAATAACGGCCAATTATACTTCCTCAGGTTATGCTATTAGCATTGTTACCAATAATCCAAATGCACGTGGAGAAGACGCGCGCGGATGGAATTGCGATGATAAACAAACCTGGGTTGATGCCGGCGTAGTAAGCTGCAATAAAGCCGGCCGTTCTGGCGTCTATTTGAAATTTACAACTGACGGTGAAACTTTATTAATTGGCAAGCCTTGGGGTGATGACATCTTACGCAATACTCGCGTGATTGCCGTCAGCCAAACCATACAAGATATAACCTCCATCGAACTGGTTGACGAATCACACGCTATCGTTAATTACTCGTTGATTTACGATCATTACACCCCGTTTGCGAATAGCCAATTAAAAGCGACTATCGCCCTTAATGTGCCGCAAATCAAGCAAGCCAGTATTATTTTAAAAGGTGATGAATGGCTTATCGATAAATAGGCCCCTTATGAATAAGGCCAAACGGCTTGAGATTTTTCAACGCCTCAGCACAGCCATTCCCGACCCGGAAACAGAGCTCAATTACAGTTCACCGTTTGAATTACTGATTGCTGTTATCTTGTCTGCACAAGCAACGGATAAAGGTGTTAATAAGGCAACTGACAAACTGTACCCTGTCGCTAATACACCTCAAGACATCTTTGATTTAGGTATCGACGGGCTTACAGAATACATTAAAACCATCGGCCTATTTAACACCAAAGGCGCCAACATCATTAAAACCTGCAAAATGTTGGTCGAGTTGCATAATAGCGAAGTACCACAAACACGTGAGGAACTTGAAGCCCTGCCTGGTGTTGGTCGTAAAACGGCCAATGTTGTACTGAATACCGCCTTTGGCCACCCCACCATGGCGGTGGACACCCACATCTTTAGAGTCAGTAACCGCACTAAAATAGCGCCCGGTAAGAACGTGTTAGAAGTGGAAAAAAAACTCGACAAACACGTTCCAGATGGTTTTAAAATTGATGCCCACCACCTCTTAATTCTACATGGGCGATATACTTGTATTGCCCGTAAACCGCGTTGTGGCTCATGTGTTATTGAGGATTTGTGTGAGTTCAATAAAAAGGCTATCGACTAATTCAGCCTCAGTTCATCCTTGGTCACCTAAGCTAGGTAACGTAAATGCCGTCAATGCAAAAAAGTGTGTAAGTTTTTTTAACTTTGCATGGTCTATTAAATCGCATATAGTTAACCGGTCAGCTCTTGTCGGTACTAACTGCAAGATGACTGGATTTACAGTTTGAACTTTTACAATAAACAAAAGGACATTATTATGAAGAACTCTACAAAAAAACCATTAGTCGCCGCCATTGGCGCAGCATTCGTAACTTCTATGGCATTTGCTCCTGCAGTAAGCGCTGACACAAACCCATTTGGCGCAACTGAACTAGAAACAGGTTACATGGTTCTTGCTGAAGGCAAATGCGGCGAAGGTAAGTGTGGCGCTGCTGATGGCAAAAAAGCTGACGGCAAATGTGGCGAAGGCAAATGTGGTGCTGATAAAGCAGCTAAAAAAGCTGAAGCCAAATGCGGCGAAGGCAAATGCGGCGCTGACAAAGCCGCTGCAAAAGCTAAAGAAGCTAAATGTGCTGAAGGCAAGTGCGCTGAAGGTAAATGTGCTGCTGCTAAAGCATCTGAAAAAGCTGCTGAAGCTAAATGTGCCGAAGGCAAATGTGCTGAAGGCAAATGCGCAGCTGGTAAATAAGCTCATTTAGCAACATGACTAGTACCTTTCCAGTTTCTGGAGCAGGTCTCGGATTAAGGCGGGCCTTCACGGGCCCGCTATCTGAGCAACCACCCAGTAATGTCGATTTTTATGAAATCGTACCTGAAAACTGGATTCGAATTGGCGGTGCGTTTGGCAAACAATTACGCGCGTTAACCGAGCAATTTCCTTTTGTCTCACACGGCTTATCGCTTAGCCTTGGCAGCCCCGACCCATTGGACGTTGAATTTGTTCGTGATATTCGAGATTTCCTAAAGCTACACCAAGTAAAAATATACACAGAGCACCTCACTTATTGCAGTGATGGCGGACATATGTACGATCTTATGCCCATCCCGTTTACTGAAGAAGCGGTTGATTACGTGGCGAATAGAATCATCCAAGTTCAAGATATTCTTGGCGAACAAATCGCCATAGAAAATGCCTCTTACTACGCAGCACCAGGTAAAGAGATGGAAGAAATTGATTTCATTAATGCCGTCATAAAAAAAGCAGACTGCAAATTACTTATTGATATCAATAATATTTACGTGAATAGCGTTAACCATAAATACAGTGCCGAAGCATTTCTAAAAGCCTTGCCTGGCGACCGTATCTCTTATGCGCATATTGCTGGGCATTATAATGAGTCAGAAGACATCATTATTGATTCACACGGCACCACCGTGATTGATCCGGTGTGGAAACTACTCGACACCGCCTACCAAGAATTTGGCGTATTTCCAACTTTATTAGAGCGTGATTTAAATATTCCGCCACTCGCAGACCTACTTGAAGAAGTGGATCTTATTCACTTAGCCCAATCAAACCATGCCTCACACCAAGAACAAAAGCGTGCAACCGGATAACACCCCCTCTTTTATTCGCACACAGCACGCGTTTACACGCTATATTCGGGATCCAAAAAACGCACCACGTCCCACCGATATAGAAGAGCGGCGCATGAACATGTATCGCGACCTGCTTTTCACTAATATTTCAGGTGTTATCAGTGATGCATTCCCCGTTCTGAAGACAATTTCAACTGAGGAACATTGGGAAGCACTGTGCCGAGACTTTTTTGCCCGCCACCCGAGCAACAGCCCGTATTTTTCTGAAATTTCACAAGAATTTCTTCAGTTCCTACAAACTGAACGCCATGAAAGCCCCGATGCTAAAAATGACTTCCCGTTTATGCTTGAGCTGGCTCATTACGAATGGGCAGAATTGTACGTTGCCATTGCTGAAGACGATAACTCTGAACACGTTGCTGTAACAGACCCTCTCAATCAGGTCCTCAGCATTGCGCATACCGCCTTATCATTGGCTTACACATTTCCGGTTCATACAATCTCGCCAGACGTATTACCCACTGAAGCGCCCGAACAACCAACCTATCTAGTGGTGCACAGAAGCGCCGATAATCGCGCCGGCTTCTTAGAAACCACCCCAATGACACATGCCTTGCTAACCGCTTTAGCTGACAATACCGCCCTAACCACCAAAGCCTTACTAACAAAACTAGCGGCAGACATGCAACACCCAAACGCTGATATTGTTATCGAAGGCGGTTTAAGCATTGTGAATGACTTCCTCTCTCGCGGCATTATTGTCCCCGTTTAGCCCCCAAACATTTAAGCAACTCTGTTTTCTTATCCTTTTCCCTATACTTGTTGAGGCTCAAACGAGTAAACTCAGCTAATATTAACGGTGTGAAAATCAATAACGTTGAATATATCTATATTCTTGTTTAGAATATGCTTATTACCTATTGGAAAAATAGCTATGCGAAAACTCTTTTCAAGCGGCCTAAGTAAAGAAATCACCCTTATTCTTGCCGTTAAAGTGGCGTTACTCATCATGATTAAAGTACTTTGGTTTTCCAACCCACAACAACATGTCCAGCAATCATTCACCCAAACTGTTTTGGGCGAAACCACACCTATCATTAAAAAGGAAAGCCCGTAATGTCTCCTGATGACGTCATCCAATTATCGAGAATGCAGTTTGCCATAACGGCCATGTTTCACTTTATTTTCGTCCCTCTTACCATGGGGTTATCCTTTATTTTAGCCATCATGGAATCTGTTTACGTGATGACAGGCAAGCGCATTTATAAAGACATGGTGAAGTTTTGGGGCAAATTATTTGCCATCAACTTTGCCATGGGCATTGCCACCGGCATGACGCTAGAATTTCAATTTGGCACTAACTGGGCATACTACTCCCACTACGTCGGCGATGTGTTTGGAGTCCCGCTGGCCATTGAAGGCATGATGGCGTTTTTCCTAGAGTCCACCTTTGTTGGACTGTTCTTTTTTGGTTGGAACAGGCTCAGCAAAATTCAACATTTATCCGTGACTTGGATGGTGGCCATTGGCTCCAACTTATCTGCATTATGGATTCTTATCGCCAACGCCTGGATGCAATATCCCGTTGGCGCAGAGTTTAACTACGAAACCATGCGCATGGAATTGACCAGCATTAGTGAATTATTCTTCAACCCTGTTGCACAAGTTAAATTCATTCATCCTGTATCAGCGGGTTATGTAACCGGTTCTATGTTTGTGCTCAGTATTTCTGCTTGGTACATGTTAAAACGACGCGACTTAGCGTTTGCCCACCGTTCTTTTGCCATTGCCGCTGCATTTGGTTTGGCCTCTGTTTGTTCCGTTATCGTACTGGGCGATGAAAGTGGCTACGAAGCAGGGTAAATTCAGAAAATGAAACTCGCGGCGGTTGAGGCTGAATGGGAAACTGAAGAAGCACCGGCAGCTTTCACCTTGTTTGGCTTACCAGACCGCGAAGCACAAGAAACACACTATGCTGTACGAATACCGTGGTTATTGGGCATTATTGCTACGCGTTCTATCGATACCGAAGTGAAAGGCATTAAAGAATTAGTAGCCGAAAACGAGAAAAAAATTCGCGAAGGCATCCACGCTTACGCCTTGTTAAAATCACTCAAAAGCGGCAACGCATCTGATGTAGAAAAAGAATCATTTGACCAAATAAAAGAAAGCCTTGGTTACGGTCTCTTGCTCAAAAAATATACCGACAACGTCGTAGATGCTACTGAAGAACAAATTCGTCTCGCATCGTTAGATACCGTTCCCAATGTCCCTGTTTTATTCTGGGCATTCCGTTTAATGGTCGCTTCCGGCTCTTGGATGTTACTGGTGTTTGGTTTAGCATTTATTTACTCGAATACCAAAAAGCATATTTCAGATAGGCCTTTTATACTCAAGCTTGCTCTTATATCTCTGCCCTTCCCTTGGATTGCCTCAGAGGCTGGCTGGATTGTTGCAGAAATGGGCAGACAACCTTGGAGTATCGCCGGAATTTTACCCACCAATTTAAGCACCTCCACGCTCACTGCCGACGATTTATACTTTAGCCTAACCGGGTTAATAGGGTTCTATACATTATTATTCGTTGTCGAAATGTTTTTAATGCTGAAATACACACGCCTTGGCCCCAGCTCTTTGCACACAGGGCGTTACCATTTTGAAAAACTTGAGAAGCCGGAGAAATAGATGTTTGATTTAGAAACACTACAAATCACTTGGTGGGTTCTCATTTGCGTGCTGTTCGTCTCGTTTATGCTCACCAACGGGTTTGATACCGGCATTGGCATCATCTTGCCGTTTGCCGCAAAAACAGACACCGAACGACGCATTCTGATTAACGTACTCGCCCCCCATTGGGACGGCAATCAAGTGTGGTTAGTGCTGGCAATTGGTGCGGTATTTGCCGCTTGGCCCGTTATTTACGGCACCGCTTTTTCGCTGTTTTATTTTCCCCTCATGTTGACACTATTTTGCTTATTCTTTCGGCCTTTAGGCTTTGATTACCGTGGCAAAATTGATGACCCACGTTGGCGCGAATTTTGGGATTGGGGTATTTTCGTTGGCAGCGCCTTCCCTACGTTCTTTCTAGGCCTGATTATCGGCAACCTGTATATCGGCTTGCCTTTCTCTATGGATGAATTTCATCGCGCGCATGTCAGCACCACATTTATTGCCCTGTTTAATCCATTTTCAATTTTATCCGGCATTTTTTGTACGGGTTTATTTATTATGCACGGCGCCAGTTATTCAGCGCTACGAACAGAAGACACGCTAAATGTAAGCCTCACTCGGCATACCAAATTGGGTAGTCTTATCGCCTTCATTAGCTTTGTTCTAATGGGCCTTATGCTATGGCAAATGATGGATGGCATTATTTTAAACGCCGACAACCAAGTCGCTTCTGTTAAAGCAGGTTGGTTAAATAATTACAGCACCCACCCCAATTTAATTTTCGCGCCCACCGCCGGCCTATTAGGCCTCGCCATCGCCTACCTGTTTTCAGCTAAATCACCATTACTGGCATTTTTCTCAAGTTGTTTAGCGATCATCGGCGCGGTTATTACTGCCAGTGGCTCACTCTTTCCATTTATCGTGCCATCGTCTATTTCGCTACAAGACAGCCTGACTATTTTTAACGGCAGTTCAAGCGCCTACGCGCTAACCGTTATGTCATGGTGTGCTGCCTTTTTTGTCCCCGTTATTTTTATTTACACCGCTTGGTGCTATAAAAAATTATGGGGAAAACTCACTGCTCGTTTTATTCAAGAAAACGATCACTCACTTTATTAAGGAACTAAACCATGTGGTACTTTGCTTGGATACTCGGTGCTTTACTGGCTTGCTCATTTGGCATTATTAATGCGATGTGGTTGGAATATAACGACACATTAGACAAAGAAGAACCAGATGGCTCTCAAAATGATAGGCAAGTGAACGACCGAAGGAAAAGGCCCAGATAAGCTAAATAAACAACCTGAGCTGCTGTTCAGTCATACCCCTTCATTTTATCATCACCCGCTTTTTTAGCATTGTAAGAATTAATGTTTATAATGCCCAACCCTTCATTAGGCATCATCAACATGAGCAACCCCTCTCTTTTCGACCAAGCCCAACACTCTATTCCTGGCGGCGTTAATTCGCCCGTCCGCGCCTTTAAAGGCGTCGGCGGTGAGCCTATCTTTATTGATCACGCCAAAGGCGCTTACATCGTTGATACCAATGGCAAACAATACATTGATTATGTCGGCTCTTGGGGGCCTATGGTCTTAGGGCATAGCCACCCTGATGTTATTGAAGCCGTTAAGCTTGCCGCTGAAAAAGGCTTAAGCTTTGGCGCACCAACTGTTATCGAAACAACCATGGCGGAGACCGTGTGTAAACTAGTCCCGTCTATTGAAAAAGTTCGCATGGTCAGCTCTGGCACCGAAGCCACCATGAGCGCGATTCGTTTAGCGCGCGGTTTTACCGGCCGCGACAACATCCTTAAATTTGAAGGCTGTTACCACGGGCATTCAGACTCGTTACTGGTTAAAGCCGGCTCAGGCGCGCTAACATTTGGTGTACCCAGTTCACCTGGCGTACCCGCTGCATTGGCTGACCATACTTTAACGCTACCTTATAATGACAGCGATGCCATCACTGAAGCGTTAAAAGAAAATGGCGACAGCATCGCCTGTATTATCGTAGAACCCATTGCTGGCAATATGAATTGCATTCCCCCTGAACCCGGTTTTTTACAAACACTCAGAACACTTTGCGACCAATACGGCATCGTCTTAATATTTGACGAAGTGATGAGCGGTTTTCGCGTCGCATTGGGCGGCGCACAAGCTGTTTACGGCGTAAAACCTGATTTAACAACCCTTGGCAAAGTCATCGGCGGCGGCATGCCTGTTGGTGCCTTTGGTGGTCGCGCAGACATTATGGCGGAACTCGCGCCTGAAGGGCCTGTATACCAAGCGGGCACGTTATCTGGCAACCCTATCGCCATGTCTGCTGGTTTAAAAACTTTAGAGCTTGTTAGCGAGCCTGATTTCTACGAAAACCTCAGCGCCAAAACCACGCAATTATTAGATGGCTTGCAACAATTAGCCAATGCAGCCAATATCCCCTTTAGCACCAATCAAGCCGGCGGCATGTTTGGTTTGTTCTTTTCCGAAGAACAAACCATCAGTCGCTTCGAGCAAGTAATGCAGTGCGACCAAGAGCGTTTTAAACAGTTTTTTCATCTAATGCTGGAACAGGGAATTTACCTTGCCCCATCAGCGTTCGAAGCCGGCTTTGTTTCTGCTGCACACACAGAGCAAGATATTAACAATACGCTAAAGGCAGCCAAAGTAACTTTTGCAACACTCACATGATTAATGTCGTTAAACCTGGCCAAATATACAAACTGAACCAGTACGAGAAGCTCGGTGGCGAATCCGGTGTGCGTCAATTAACCAAGCACTTTTACGAAGCGATGAACTCTATTGCTGAGGTAAAAACCATCCGCGATATGCACGCACCCAACTTAAGTCAGGCCGAAGATAAGTTATTTATGTTCTTAAGCGGCTGGCTTGGCGGGCCGTCTCTTTATATTGAAAAATTCGGCCACCCACGCCTACGCGCTCATCATTTGCCCTTTAGCGTTGGCACCAAAGAACGTGATCAATGGCTGCACTGTATGGACGTTGCACTATCGAAAATGGGGATTGAAAAACCCATGCACGATGAATTGATGCAAGCGTTCTTCAACACCGCTGACTTTATGCGTAACCAAGATAAATAACACCCATTTTACATGCTGACAGATCTGCTTAATTTAATTACTCAATTGGCCCTTGATTACCCATTATGGTCGGGTGCTATTATCTTCCTTGTCGCCATGGTTGAGTCACTCGCCATTGTCGGCATTATTGTGCCTGGCGTTGCCATTATGTTCGCCATCGGAACGCTTATCAGCAATGGCACGCTTGATTTATTTACCACCACTTTATGGGCCGCTGCCGGTGCGTCTGTTGGTGATGGTCTAAGTTTTGCGTTAGGTAAGCTTTATAAAGAAAAAATTTACACCGTCGCGTGGTTTGAAAAACGTCCCAGTTTTTTGCAGAAAGGCCATCGCTTCTTTGAAAAATACGGCGTATTTAGTATTCTTATCGGGCGCTTTGTTGGCCCCATTCGCGCTGTTATCCCGCTGATTGCTGGCATACTGGATATGCCCCTTAAGCAATACGTCCCTATCAACATTATCGCGTCAATATTATGGGCACCCGCTTATCTATTTCCAGGTTTACTGTTTGGAAACGCCATGTCTAACGCACCCAATAGTTTGTTAGATAACTGGCCTGTTTGGTTACTTATTTGTGTTCTGGTTTTCTTGCTCGTGAAATTGATCAGCAAAATTCGTCGCAACAACTCACAAAATAACTAAGTTACCTAACAGTAATTCATCCAGGTCTTTAGCTGGCATAGGTCGATGGAAATAATAGCCTTGAAACACCTCACAACCATTTCGAATTAAGAAGCGAAGTTGACTCTCTTCCTCAACCCCTTCGGCAACCACCTCTAAATTCAAATTATTCGCCATCGCAATAATTGTCGCGGCAATTTCCGCATCCGCCTTATCAATGTGCAAATCTCGAACAAACGATTGGTCAATTTTAAGCTCACTCAGCGGAAGCTTTTTCAAGTACGTTAGCGATGAATAACCGGTACCAAAATCATCCATTGAAATTTTAAAACCAAGCGCTGTTAATTCCGCCATTTTATCAATGATTGATTGCATGTCTTTAATCGTGATGCCTTCGGTTACCTCTAACGTTACATTGTTCGCTGACACACCTGTCTCGGCGATTAAGTCTTTAACAAGGTCAATAAAATTACTTTGATGGAATTGGTAAGGGCTAATGTTTATCTACAATCTAAAGTCCTTATTTACACCGGCTTTTTGCCATTGGTTTAATTGCCTGAACCCTTCGCGCATAACCCACTCACCAATGGGCACAATAAGGCCCGTTAACTCGGCAACGGGTATAAATTCAGCCGGCGACACCATGCCATCGCTCTTTTTAAACCAACGTAATAATGCCTCCGCGCCAAGAATTCTTCCGAACTCATCCACTTGTGGCTGATAAAATAATTCAAACTCATCAGCCTCAATGGCCTGACGTAACCCGTTCTCAATCTGCAACCTAGCATCAGCAAGCTCTTGCATTTGCGGTTGATAAAACTTATACCCATCTCGCCCTGCTTCTTTCGCCTTATACATCGCGGTATCGGCTTGCTTCATCAGCTCTTCAGTGTTTTCAGCCATACCAGGGAAGGTAGTTATGCCAATGCTCGCTGTCAAATGGTACGTTTCACCTTGCACTTGAAACGGTTCACTCAACACAGAGCGCAATTTCAACATCAAAGAACGAACTTGGTTAATCACCAGCTCTTCAGACTCCTCTAGATGGCCAGATACAATCACGAATTCATCGCCGCCTAATCTGGCGATGACATCTTCGGCACGGAATATTTTTTTAAGCCTATCGGCCACGTGTTTTAATAACTCATCACCTGCCGCGTGCCCTTTTGAATCATTTAACGTTTTAAAGTGATCCAAATCCATAAACAATAACGCACCGCATCGATGTTCTCTTTTAGAAATTTCTAAAATGTACTCCATGCGCTCGGTTAACAATCGCCTATTGGGCAGTTTTGTTAACTCATCATAATAAGCCAGTTCTTGCGCATAGGCTTTCGAGTCTTCAATATCCGACAGTGTTGTTTCGACTTGAGACAACAATGAATTAAAACTCTTACCTAACGTAGCGAATTCACTCCTATCCTCACGGGCTACCGAAATACGTGCCGAGTAATCACGTTTCACAGCAATACCTTTAATAGCTGCCATTAAATTTTGCAGTGGGTAGACGAAAATATGCTGCAACCATAAAGACAATAATATTGACAGACCCAAAGTAATTGGAATAACAATGACCAACTGCTCGTACAATTCCTTTATTAATTCTTCATACCTTGCATTAGACAGCGCATAGCTAACTTCACCAACCTTCTCGTTACCAAACATAACGCTTCGCTTAAACAACAATCGATTACCGACTACTGCATGGGACAGACCGGGTGGCGTGTTAATTGCCTCGTGATTGGCATTAAATTTTGAATAGTGCAATATGCCCCGACCGGCTTTATCACTTAAGTCTGCATGCTCAATCATTGGCCATGCTTTCCATTTGCGAATGACTTCTATACTTGAGCTCGGCAAACCCATCATAGTTAATTCAGCATAATCGTGATTTAACGCACGGCTTATTACCGTTATTTCATCAATCGCTTCTTCGGCATATTCATTTTTTTCTATGTAATACGCAAACACTGAATAACCGATGATTAAGCTACACGCCATCACCATCATCAATAAAACAAATTGATGCCTAACGATAAAATAAGATAATCGGAGTATTCTAAAAATAAACCTTCGCTAATTAGCCTTGCTAATGGGCAGGCCGGCCTGAAGGCTCCATTCATACCACGAACCATCATACGCCCGCACGTTGGCACCTAACATACGTAAGGCTACGTAGTTGGTCGCTGACTCTTTACCCTTGTTGCAATAAACCGTGTTCATTTTTTTCATGTCCACCGCTTTATAAATCTCCTTTAGCTCAGCAATGGATTTGAATTTTGAATAATCTGCTGTCAGGTTTGTATACCAAGGAATACTAATTGCAGATGGAATGTGCCCATACACGCTCGTTTGTGATTGTTTGCCCTGATATTCCACTTCGGCTCTTGCATCTATGATGGATTCGTTATTGTTTTTCATAGATGCAAAAACCATCAGCATGGTCGCCAACTTCTCTTCTTGTAACGCTGGATAAACATCGGAGGCTACGACAGCTTGCAAGCCTTTTTGTGTCGAATGATTTTTTTTCACCCATTCTCCGAAAAAGCCATTCATGATGGCCACGTCTTTAACGCCAAACGTTTCAAACACCCAAAACAATCGCGACATATCTAAAAAACTTCCATCGCCATAAATAATAACTTTAGACTCTGATGTAATCCCTGCGGCGCTCATTAAGTCACGAATTTCAGTTATCGTAGCCACTAAGTCTGAACGGCCCGTCTTCGTAAACGTCTCATCTGTTGGTAGCGATACCGCGCCTTTGATATGCCCTTTCTTAAATTCAACGAGTGAACGAGAGTCAACAAGCGTTACGTTGCCTTGTTCTATCCGTGCTTTCACTTCGTCAATGCTCAATAAAATATTTTTATGTTCCGCTGCTGTCGCCAAACCAACAAATAACAACATCACAAGGGGCACAAGACTCTTAATATAAGAGTGCGTTTTTAGGTTGAATATCATATTGCCACATCCTTGGAGCTATTTAAATTTAAACTACTTTAAATATAGCTGAACAAATGCAATATGCAAGTAGCACCATTATTTATTATTGACGGTTTGTAAATAAGCCCAATATCATGTGCAGCCTTTCAATCGGATCATCTATTTCCAGCAATCGTTGCCTGATAACACTCTCCATTGGCAAGACTTCCGTTAAGCGATAGCCAACCCAATTTGCATCATGAAACTGTTTATCGTCTATGGCACCGGCGTGTTTATTCTTGCTCAGCACATTCCTTAGCATACCGGCTAACGTCACTAATTCATCGGGTAGGGGCATAGAGGGAACATCCGCTAACAGCTGAATATTTGCGGTAATGAGTTCCTGCTTTGATGTTTGCTTACCCAGCATCTTAAATCGTTGACAACCCATGGCTTCAATCTCTAACACGCCATCAGCAGTTTGACCCCAATTAACAATTTTTGCCAAGGTGCCAATTTGATAACACCTCGCCGCCTTTCCAACTTCATTCCCCTCGACTATGAGACAAACCCCAAAAGGAACATCTTGTTTTAAACAGC